>CAXEKM010000221.1:0-5505 GCA_963996645.1 uncultured Marinoscillum sp. | reverse complement strand
GCAGATGATGCGATCACCACAGAGAAGATTTTGAATGAGGAAATTCTTGCTGAGGATATCGCAACTGGTGCTGTAGAAACAAGCGAAATTCTGGATGAAACTATTTTGGCAGAAGACATTGCAACAGGAGCTGTGGAGACTTCAGAGATATTGGATGCTACTATTCTGAACGAAGATATAGCAGATAATACCATTGATGTGTCTACCAAGGTAACCAATGTGTTGAAAGTTGAAAATGGTGGTACAGGATTGGATGCTTCTGGAGTTGCTAATGGCCAGGTTTTGATTGGAGATGGAGCCAACGGAAACTTTCAGTTATCTACTTTGACTGCAGGAACTGGTGTAGAGATTACTAATACCGCAGGAGGAATTGAGATATCATCTCCACCTGTAGGAGTGGACTCTGATGGATCATTCACCATTCCAGTAGGAAGCAGTGGAGTAATATCAGCTGGTGAAGCATGGTATTCGCCAAATAGCTTGAAAGTGGATCCGTCACCAGATAAACCATTCGTGATGGGAGATATCTTCCTGGTTTCAGCTAATAAAGATTTGAAAGGATGTATTCTATCGGCCTATCTACAAAGCATTGACGGAAGTGGGAAAGCAAACGTTCAGGTTATTCTATTTAACCCGAAGAGTACTGATGTCACATTAGAAACTCCAATGACCTTTAAATTCTTATTAGTGAAATAAGGTTAATTAACAGGTGATGAATGAGCCCCGGCATTGTCGGGGCTTTTTTGTTTCAAATGGCAGGAGTCGCAAATCCATTGGTTATCAATGATTTTCCTCATTACTAGTCTTGATCCATGTCAGGATTTTGGGTAACATAAGTAACAGGAATACAGTTCGTTACATCCGTATTTTACCATGTGGTTTAACAAATACTATTAATCTCATGAAAGTAGAACAATTATATACTGGATGTCTGGCAGAAGCCGCTTATTACATTGAATCGGATGGAGAAGTTGCGATCATCGATCCATTGAGAGAGGTGGACCCATACATTCAGAAAGCTGAAGAAAACGGAGCAAAAATCAAGTATGTGTTGGAGACTCACTTCCATGCAGACTTTGTTTCGGGACATATAGATCTTGCGAAAAAAACCGGAGCTAGCATTGTTTACGGACCAACAGCTCAGCCCGGATTCGAAGCACATGTAGCCACTGACGGAGAAGTGCTGCAGTTAGGCAGAGTAAAAATCAAAGTATTGCACACCCCAGGACATACCATGGAATCTTCCACTTTCCTTTTGGTGAATGAGGAAGGAGAGGAAGTAGCCATATTCACAGGTGATACTTTATTCATCGGTGACGTAGGAAGACCAGATTTAGCAGTAAAAACCGACTTAACCCGAGAGGATCTAGCTGGATATTTGTTTGATTCATTGCGCAACAAGATCATGACTCTACCAGATGAAGTGATCGTCTATCCGGGGCATGGCGCTGGTTCTGCATGTGGTAAAAACATGAGTAAGGAGACCACTGATACGCTCGGCCATCAAAAGGAATTTAATTATGCTCTTAGGGCAGACATGTCGAAAGAAGAGTTCATTGGTGAAGTGACCAAAGGATTAGTGCAGCCACCACAGTATTTTCCTAAAAATGCAGTGATGAACAAACAAGGCTATGAGTCCATAGATGAAGTACTGCAACGAGGAGTTATTGGACTTGAGCTCAAAGAGTTTGAAGATGTAGTGGCAAGAGAAAAGGCGCTCATTCTGGATACGCGTCCGAAAGAAGACTTTGTGAAAGGATTTATTCCAGGATCATTGTGGATTGGTATTGATGATAATTTTGCTCCTTGGGTGGGTGCGTTGATCAAAGATTTGAATCAGCCAATTGTGTTCTTATCACTCCCTGGACGTGAAGAGGAAGTAGTCACTCGATTGAGTAGGGTAGGATATGATCATGCTTTGGGTTTTCTGGATGGAGGAATTGCCAGTTGGATTGGTGGTGGAAAAGAGGTGGCTACCGTTCAGGAAATCGGGCCACATGACTTCACCAATATCTATGACACAGAAGTGCTTGATGTGTTGGATGTTCGTAAGGAAAGCGAGTTTGAATCTCAGCACATCAAAGGAGCGAAGAATTTCCCATTAGACTTCATCTATGATAATCTGGATCAACTGGACAAAGACGGAGAATACTATGTGCACTGTCAGGGCGGGTATCGCTCAGTAATTGCCACCTCTATCTTGTTGGCAGCTGGCTTCAAAGAAGTTATCAATATCCAGGGTGGATTCAATGAAATTAAGAAATCCTGCATCAAGGTGACGGCCTATCATGCGCCGGAAACCATGCTGTAGGTATAGGTTGGTTAGCTTTTAGACCGATTGTCGGTTCGGGAGGTTGGTTTGTGGTGAGCCAACCTCCTTTGTTTTTATACGCTTATATCATAGTACTTTGAAATACAAAGTAAATAATTATATTTGTTAAAAATTGATACAGATATGACAATGACATTTCAAAACAAGAGAATATTAGGAATAGGTTTGGGCATCGTATTGTTATTACTGATTCCCTTAATTGCCATGCAGTTTTCGGAAGAAGTGGCCTGGTCAGCATTCGACTTTCTACTCATGGGAGGTTTGTTAACTACCGTTGGTCTTGCTATAGAAATATCTCTCCGCATTTTGACAACATCCACTCAAAGGCTGATAGCCATCGCTGTGGTGCTTATTCTGTTTTTAGTCGTTTGGGTAGAACTGGCAGTGGGTGTTTTTGGGACTCCTATTGCAGGCAGTTGATCGGAAATGCCTGTGTAACTATTGTTACGCACCAAACCTGTGCAATTGCGTTTCTTTGATTAATTGAATTTGTAAATCATTTAAAGAAATATAACATGTTTGGTCTATTTAAATCCAAGTCGAAGGCCTATCAAAATGTGAGTGTGGAGGAGTTTAAATCTCTGAAAAAGCAACCTAAAACGGTCGTACTGGATGTACGCACTCCACAGGAAAAAGCAGAAGGAGCTGTGCCTGGTGCTCAACAGATTAATTTTTTCAATCCAAACTTCAAGTCACAAATTGCTAAATTAGATAAGTCCAAGACTTATTTGGTTTACTGCAGAAGTGGTAACAGAAGTAAGAAAGCGTGTGCTACTATGGGAAGTATGGGTTTTGAAAAGATCTATAACTTGTCTGGTGGCATTATTGCATGGAATCTTGAGAACTAAAAATTTGAAGCTGATGAAACTATTGAAATTTGTATGGATAGCGGTTATTGCAGTGGCTTGTTCTTCTACCTCAACTGAGGCACAGGATTATTCTCGAATAGATAATGCCAAGCTTGAAGAGCTACTTCAAGATCCCGATCTGCAGCTCGTAGACGTACGAACTCCAGAGGAGGTAAAGGCCGGATACATAGCTGGTGCAGCTCATATAGATATCTATGACCCTAAGTTTATTGATAAAGTAAGTAAACTAGATAAGACCAAGCCGGTTGCAGTATACTGTGCTGTGGGAGGTAGAAGTGCTAATGCTGTCAGAAAACTTCAGGAACTGGGCTTTACGCAGGTTTATGATTTGGCTGAGGGCTATAGAGGATGGGCAAGAGCAGGAAAACCAATTAATAAAGACCAGTGATGACCAGTAAAACAGAAACCACAGCAGACTCTAAGAAATTGGTTTTTGCTTTTATGTTCGCCATGACTTTGGGTTTGGCGCCTTTCGTTCCTGAACCTCATATCTGGGGGAAAATCAAATGGGTGATGGGAGGTGCAGTTGGCATGCAGCCTATGGACTGGTTTGACTTGGTGCTTCATGGTACACCCTGGGTAAACTTGATTATTCAATTAGTACTATACATTAAAAGGCGTTTTTAAAACGTCTTTTTTATTGCTTAAAGATTCCTTTTGAGGGCTTGTTTCGGCGTTGATTAGTGGCTAATTTACTTATGGAGGGTAACTACTAATTGGTTTACTCAGTCCATGAAAAACATAAGCTACATTTTTCTCCTACTCGCATTAATTGCAGAGGTTGTTGGCACTATAGGTGGATTTGGGTCTTCGGTGTTTTTTGTTCCGATCGCCAATTTCTATTTTGATTTCCAGTCGGTACTGGGGATGACCGCTATTTATCATCTATCCAGTAACATCAGTAAGATTTTACTTTTCAAAAACGGAATTGATAAAGCGCTGTTAATCAATATCGGAGTACCAAGTATTCTGTTTGTCGTGATTGGTGGTTTATTAACGAAGTTTGTAGAAAATATCTATCTCGAAATCATACTAGGAGTCTTTTTGATTGTTCTTAGTGGTGTCTTTTTAATCAACAGAACGTTGGTAATTGACCCGAGTAAAAGAAACTCAGTAATCGGAGGAAGTCTTTCAGGTTTTTCTGCGGGCATGTTAGGAACTGGAGGTGCGATCAGGGGACTAACCATGGCTGCGTTTAATCTGGAGAAAAGTGTGTTCATTGCCACATCGGCATTTATAGATTTTCTCATAGACTTTTCCAGAACCTTTGTCTATATCTATAACGGCTATGTGCATCAGCATGACTTGATCTACATACCTTTTCTGTTTGCAATTGGGTTTGTTGGGACTACCATTGGTAAAAAGGTCCTTCAATTCATTCCTCAGGATAAGTTTAAAACGATATCTCTGTCATTAATATTGATCATAGGCGTTGTTACATTAATCCGTGTAATCATCCTTTTATGATGGTTAGTCTATTGGTTGAAGAGCTATGATCAAGTACAATATTTTGTAAAATTGGAAAGTAGATATCAACTTATGTTGAAATATTAATGCTCCTAATTTATTAACTTACTAGAGAACAAGCTTTCTAATTGTGAAATGTTACAAAGTATTGCCTATTTAAGTAAATCTAATTTTCATCCTAGCGCGATAGAACTAAGTGAGTTGGTTGCTAAAATTCAAGCAAAAAATGCTTCGATGGGAGTCACTGGATTTTTGATTTATGATAGGCATCGATTTTTTCAATACATAGAAGGGCAATCTGATACTTTGCTAGAACTATTTGAAACAATTAAGAACGACCCAAGACACACCATTCTTAGCCAATCTTCGAAGAGTATAGAGAGCAGATCATTTAAAAATTGGTCAATGCGCATGCTTCACTTTGAAAATCTTACTAAAATCCTACCTGAAAATAACCTGATTGATTTGGTGGTATTTAGCAACGCACATCCGGAGCTATTTCCTAGTTGGGAAGAAAATGCATGGGAGATTATTGGTCAAATAGGGAGGCTCAATGCTTCTGTGGCGTAAGTCAATTCAAGTAATAATTGCAGTCTATTTTTGTACTTCATGGGATATGTGGATAGTTTTAATTTTTTAATCTACAAAGCCGATTATTAACTAATTATGTTTCTTGTTATTAGGTTGTCAGGAATGGCCATATTTCTGACTCAAATATTCTTTTCTTTAAGTGCTCAGGATCAAGTTTACAGAACAGAAATAAAGTTAGAATCTGGGATTGGAGTAAACAGGGAGATCTTGCCAATTGTGTCTAGTGACACTTTTCAATTGATATTT
>CAXEKM010000220.1:0-5568 GCA_963996645.1 uncultured Marinoscillum sp. | reverse complement strand
CTTAAGTCTAGAAGTTATATCACCGTCTGGTGATACTGTTAGAATAGCACAATCTGTAACTTTCAATTTGGCTTCATTTGATACATTGGCTATTGAATTCGAACAGACAGTTGATTTATCACAAAAAGGGGATTATCAATTATTCGCATATGTAGAAACTGCTGGCGAGCAAAATTTTGATAATGATTCGATTTATGGATATGTGTATCATCAGAATGTATTAAAACCAGATCTTCCATATACAGTTGAAACAGGATCTTCTTACATTTTATGGTCACGAAAAACTACTGGGGAAATTGATGAATTAGATGGCTTTAGCTTTAAAACAGTAAGAGGAGGGATTTTATCTACGAGTTATGAGTCATTGGCACATCCTAGTGCGTTGTCTATATATAATAATGCTCCTGGATCTACTCAGAGTGAGGCAATTCTAACCCTTGATTTGGCTGATAAATCCGTTAGCTCAAATGACCTTCTTATTGTATTGGATTGCTACTTTCCGAACAGCATATCAGGAACAGGCCTTTTCGTACGAGGAAATCATACCGATGAATGGATTCAAGTTACTGATTTGACAAATGAACTGACTTATTCATGGAATAATTATAGAATAACATTGTCGGATATTCTAAGTCAAAATGATCAGGAATTTTCAGCAACATCACAGTTAAAGTTTTCTCTTGAGGGTGGATATTACCAATCTTTTATAGACAATATTTCCATTTTTGAGCGAAGGTTATATGACATGGAGGTTCTAAATCTTACTTTGCCTGAGTCAGGATTTAGTATCTCTAACGATGATCAGATAGATGTTGTGTTAAGAAATAATGGATCAATCACTCAGACATCCATTCCTACCAAAATGATTATTCTTGGGCCTGGGGGTGAAAATGTGTCGAATGCAACATCAAATGTTACATTGGTGTCAGATGCTGTAGATACTATTTCATTGTCTTATGGAAATGCATTTACCCAAGAAGGAACATATCAGGTTACTGTGTCTACAACATTAGCAGCCGATACCGTTTCTGATAACAATTCATCTGTAGGGTATGTAATGCGCCAATCTGTTTATACTGGAGGGTTACCATTCTATGAGAGTTTTGCAGATTTCTCCGACAGCACTTTTAATCATAGTCGTGGGATTGTTGGAAATGAATCTGGTCTAGCCTACTTAGCAGCAAAGAATATAGGTAGGTTAAAAGTCGGTGACATCAATAATGTGAGTAGCGCTAAAATGTATCGAACAGATTATGATCGTTCTAGTGATAACCAATTTGTTTTAACACTAGATATGGCAGCACATGATTCTACGGAATCTATTCAACTGGATTTTTCATATCGAGCATATGATTATCAAGATTCTGAATATAATAACGTATTGGTGCGTGGCGATACTTCAGATAACTGGGTGGCACTCTATAATTGGCAGGAAAATGCAGATGACAAGAATTTCCAGAGCGTAAAATATTTAGCCTTAGCGGATACATTAGCAGCTAATGGACAGCAATTCAGTAATATGACTCAAATCCGAATTGTTCAAAGCGGCAATGGGTCTGAGTGTTTCTTTGAATTAGCTTCACTTGCTGTGTATGAAGCACCAGATACGGATATTGCTGTTGAGAGTGTTAATCCAATTGCTCCATCCATTGGACATAATAGTTCAGAACTGACAGTAACATTGATAAATAATGGTACGAGTTCAATTACTTCTGTTCCATTGACAGCTATTGCAACTGCAACAGATGGTAGTACAGAGGCAATTTCGTTTACTCCAACTATAAATCTGCTTTCAAGACAAGATACCACTATTACACTTGACTCTTTCTTTAACATAGAGGCTGCTGGAAATTATGAGGTAGAAGTCTTTGCTGAATTGGCTTCAGATCAGCTTTCTTTCAATAATTCAAGTAGTACTAATGTCATTACCAGGTCTGTCTATTCAGAAGCGTTGCCTTTATTATGGCGATTTGATGATCATATATTAAGCAGTTCTTCTAACAGTAGTTATCAATTTGGTGAGCTTAGTGGACTAAGTTATTCAATCGATGGCCAAGCTAAAATTGAAGTAGCCGAAAGCGAGAATGGAAATAAAGCATTAAGGTTATCACACAGTGGTTTGAACTACAATGCAACTGCAATTGAAATGGTATTGTCTGTAGACCTCAGCCAATATGATACTTTAGATGATGTTATCAGGTTTCGATTTGATGTGGTGAGCCGAAATTATTATCCCTATGTGACTCTTTATGTGAGAGCTAACGAAGATGCTGATTGGGTAAGGTACAACGATCTGTATGCCAGCTCTTTCAATATAAATCTTCAGTCTTATTTTAAAGATTCCGGCCATCAATATTCAGATCAAGTTCAAATTAAATTCCAGTATTCTGATAATGGCTACAGCACAGCTAATATTGTGTTAGACAACTTCTATTTGTATAATGAAGCAGACAATATGGCCCCACAGTCACTGTCATTGGTAGAAGAGCCGTTGCCAATTTATGAGGATATTTATGCAAAGCAGTATATAGGTAAGATCATAGGCGTGGATGAGGATGAGTTTTTCAATTTGAGGTATAATATTTATTATGATTCTTATGAAAACTCACAAAATAATAGTGCATTCTACCTAAATCAAGATAGTTTGTTCATGACTCAGAATAAAAGTTATGAAGCCGACTCTGTGCTAAATCTGAACATTCGTGTGACAGATACGGAAGGAGCATATTTAGATCAGGCTTTTGAGTTTGTATTGGTTGATGTGAATGATACTCTTACAGGTTTAGGTCTATCCAAGTATTGGGTGAATGAAAATAATACCGATACAGTGGCTGTGGCAACTCTTCAGCCGGTAGATGAAGATTTGTATGATACTTATACCTATGAGTTTATTACCAGCGATCAGGGTACGGATAACGAGAGGTTTGTAGTTGAAAATGATCAATTGATGATCATTCAGCCAAATTACGAGGTAGACAAACACCTTTTCGAAGTTCACTTGATGGTAACTGAAGCTTCTGGAGATACGGCTAGTTTAGCAACGACTATTGAGATATATGATGTGAATGAACCTCCGATTTCTATGGACATTATACTTGAGGAGATAGATGAGGATGTTGAATATGGATCATTAGTGGCAACATTCTCTGCCACTGATGAAGATCCGGGTGATGAAACCTTTATCTATCGATTCGAAAAAGATAGTTTCTATATTTTGGATGATAAGCTATATACCGGAATGTATTTTGATATCGATGACGATCTACATGTGCCACTTACCGTAATAGCTGAGGATGAATGGGGAGCTCGTAGTGAGTTTGATTTTGAAGTGATCATTATTGATTTAGTCGAGCTAGGGATCGAGGATGAGAGTATCTTGGTGTATCCGAACCCAACAATGGATGAGCTTCATGTAGAGAATAAACGAATAACGAAACTCGAAGCTTTTGACCTGACAGGGATTAAGGTTGTCGAGACGGAAAAAGATCGAGTCTTGGATACCTCCAATTGGAAAAGTGGAGTCTATATTCTTCGAATATGGGTTGGAGAAGAATCTAAGGATGTCAAAATCATCAAGAAATAAACAAATAGAAAAGGCTTGCCATCGGCAAGCCTTTTTTAGTTTAGATAAGTGATAAGCAGAGCCAAACCCCACAACAAGCTTGGCAATGCTTATCGACAGTTACCTAAACATCTGTCATCTTTAATATTTAGTGATTTGCAATTTGGAATGCTCTGGATATGTTGAATCCTAAGTGGATGTCACCATTGAAGAAGTCATTTGTAGACTCTCCAATAAATCCTTTTTCCAACATCGCTGTAGCATTGGTCAATTGTATTTGGAAAACGTGTCCTCCAGTTTCTATGTCTACACCAACAGCAAACGCATTGTAGTATTGATCCCCTTTATCCTTAAACTGAGGCCAGTACTCCATATTGATCGTTACTCTATTAGTTACTTTCAGTCTTCCACCCATACCAAGAGCAATGACTTCTGAACCAGTCTCATTAGCTTCAATTAATTCATAAAAAGAATAAGATGGAGTAAGCTGAAGAGATAAAGCTGGAGTCACTTTTCTGGCGATCAAGATCTGATGTGTGACAGCCATCTTGTCTGATAAGTTGACTTCATATTCATCAAATCGCTTCAACGTTTTGATCGTTGCTGATCCAAAATATACCATACTAAATGGCACATTCCTGGCTCCAGTTTGCTGTCTCATGAACTTATATTTGATAAACCCATCGTAAGTTTTCTCAAATGAACTTCTCCCTGCTCCGAACATAAATCGATCAGAAGGAGCATACTCTAATGCAAGACGAATATTGGACTGGTCGAGGCCCCACAAATTGTATCCACCAGAGTTTAAAGTCCCGAAACGGTGAGAAATGATAAACTCCAGGGTTCCCTTTTTACGAATTTCAACACTGTGTCCGTTGATAATTCTTGTTCCCTTGAAAGTTGATGTGGTTAAGTTTTCAGATGGCTCCTGCTCAGCCATGAGATCTGCAAGGAGATCATCTTGTGCAAAAGCCAAAGAACTAGTAATAGTTAGCAGTATGATTAAGGTAACTCTTAGCATGATCTATTTTATTTAAGTCGGAAAATTGTGGTTACAAGAACTTCTTCTGCGATGTTTTTGATCAATAGCGTCGGAACTTCCACATCATATTCTTCTATTTTCACGATAAATTCAGATTTGGCAACTAACATATCACCCTCCTTTTTGAAAGTGATTGGTAGTGTCACATCTTTTGTTACTCCATGAATGGTAAGTTTACCTTTCACTGATTGTGTTAATGAATCAGCAATATTTTCATAGTCGGATGCTTTGAAGTTTGCAATTTCTCCTGCGAAGGTCGCTTTTGGATACTTATCTGATTCAATATAGTTTTCATTGAAGTGTTCTTCCATCAAAGATTTCTCAAAATGAAAGTCTTTCATGTTCATAGCAACAGCTACTTTTCCATTACTGAAATCTAACACCCCAAGAGCTTTTTCGTTGATCGCTTCAATATCTTCCAAAGGTGCTTCTGAGAAAAATCTAGCATATGCCTGATTGTCCATTTTACGCTGTGCATTAGCGATAAAAGTGATGCCTACCAGAAGGCTAAGTATGGTTAGTCGTATCATAGTCGTGTTCGTTTAGTGGTTTAATTATTAGGCGTACTGTCGTTTACCCAACAGCTGATTTTTGAGATATCTGCATCAGGTATTTTACCAGATGGAGGCATAGTACCTGCCGAAGCTCTAGCGAGTATTCTCGATGAACTGTTAATTATGTTTTCTTTGGTGCTCATATTCGGAGATTGTGATCCTCCATGACAACTGGAAGTAGCACAGTTTGCCTGAATAATTGGCATAACATCATCGTTAAGTGAAATTCCAGATAGAATATCAATTTCTTGTGTGGAAGAACATCCATTGTCATCAGTTACCGTGAGGTCATAATTACCAACAGCTAGACCTGTATAATGTCCATCAGCCGATGTGCCAACGCCGCTTAATCAAAAAGTATCCGGCTCTGGTCACAATGAAACTGTAGCAGAAATGGTACCATTTGATGT
>CAXEKM010000219.1:0-4891 GCA_963996645.1 uncultured Marinoscillum sp. | reverse complement strand
GCTCCATCCTGATTAACAGATATCGTCCTGGAAATTGAACCACCAGTAACAGTTACGTTACCGCTTCTTGCATTAGTAGAAGTATTGGCTGATACAACAATGTTAAAACTGCCATTTTCGCTTCCTGATATTGGACTTACACTAATCCAACTTTGATTAGCACTTACTGACCAGTTGAGGTTAGCGGTTACATTAATGGTGGTTGATGAAGCTATTTCATCGAGAGAAAGTGATGTGTTAGATACATTGAGCTGATCGGTTCCACCTGTAGGTGTATCATTCCAGTCCAGCATAATTTGTTTAACTAGAGTACCTGATGGAGTGATGTTGCTTGGAGTCCAACCACCGGTTGGACTTGAACCAGGATATACAATAGACGCACCTTCATTTTTATCATGAACAGACCAGTTAAGGTGGGTTAGGTTGTTTTGTTCCATCCAATTCATCCATTCATTCGTAGCTTGAGTAGCCACGGCTCCATTACCATCTGCGTTCACAGTTCCATATTCGGTGATCATGATGGCAATTCCATTGCTCATAGCAGTATTTGCTTTATCGCGAAGGTATTGTCCATGTGTTCCCGCATAGAAGTGAAGACTATAAGCAATGTTACTATATCCTGTAATTGGATTTTGAGAGGCAATGTCCACGTCTTGTGACCAGGTAGATGAACCAACGACGATTAAATTATCAGGATCGATAGCTCGAATAGCTGCAATAACCGCTTCAGCGTATGGTTTGATGTCATTATTCCAATTGCTATAGATCGGTTCATTATAGATTTCATAAATCACATTGTCATAGCCGCCATAAAGAGAAGCCATTTCCTGGAAGAAGCTTATCGATTGCTGTTGGTAGTCCTCGGCATGATGAGAATGCCAGTCAATAAGTACATATAGTCCTTCAGCTATTGCGGCATCCACTACCGTTTTGACTCGATTTTTATTTCCAGTGGGATCGGTCAGGTACCCTCCATTATCTTCAACGCCCATAGCAGCACGAACGATGGCACTGTTCCAGTCATTCTTGAGCCAACTGACTAATTGTGTGTTGTAAAAGGGTTCGGCTCCCCAGCCAGTATTACTCCAAAAAAAGCTGTTACCGGCTAGGCTTAATGGCGCACCATTTTGATCAATGATTTGATTTCCGTTAACAGAAAGCGATCCATGAGAGGAAACAGGTGTTTGAGCATATGCCAGACTAATGGCTAATACACAAATACATAGATGAGTGAATTTCTTTAACTGATTTTTCATAAAGGTATTGTTTATTGGTTTATTGAATAATGGGTGGTTGCATTAATTAATCAGTATGGATACGTTATGCATGAAAATTAAAATTAAAGACTAATAAACTGGAATAAGTGATAATTTGTCTTTATTAAGTGCATAAAATGATCGGGATATCATTCGAGATATAACCAGAATAGCTTGTATAAATTATAACCAGTAGCTGACTCCTAAGATTTCGTTCTTCCCCAGTCTGTGGAAGATTTGTGGGTTATTTAAAGCTTTAGACGAAAGGTTTATTAATTAGAGCCTTGAATTGAAGGCTGCATGGGGGTTGGGTCTAGTTCTATGTTTTGAGTGTACACTATTTTCTTACACTCCATATTTCATGAATAGGATCCCTCTTGCTGGATAATCCTTGATGGTGCCAGTTTCCATCGATCAGTTCATAGTCAAAGGATAAGCTTGCGCCAACTCGACTGTTGTCTCTAGAAAAGAACACAATGTTCTCCGTATACTTTCCATTTTCTGTGGTATAAGTACCACCTCCAGTTCCCATAAACTCTTTGGTTTCGCTATTGTAGGCGATCCATTGAAACCTTGTTCCGGAAAGCAGCTTCATGGTTTTTCTCGGGCCTGAGGTGTCTCTCATTTGCGTTTCTCCATCTCTTATGCGGCCAGACATAAGCCAAGCTCCCTGTAGTTGTCCGGGAGTACCATCATCAATCCGTTTAAGAAACATGGTGCTGCCTAGAATTGCCAAGGTGGAATCAGTAATAGCAATATCGAAGGTCACTTCTGAACCCACACGTTCTGGAGTTTTGGTATCAAACTCTACTGTTTCCGTCATTGTGTTGTCTTCCAGTCGCCATTTTCCGCCATTTGTACTAGCAAAAGCACCGGTTTCAGCATCATACACCACAATTGCTTGATAGCCTTCAGAGAAAATAACGACACCTCTTAGTTTTTCTCCATTGGCACCTTTAAAATCACCTTCCCAGGCACCGATGGGTGATTGTGCATAAAGTACAGATGAAAGAAGTAATAATGGAAGAATGAGAAGCTTTTTCATTTGAGAAGATTATCATCTAAGTTAAGTATTCATTTTTAGTTTCTTAGAAGCTACATAAATGTGTATTTCAACTTAAGACTTAAAAGTACTTTTCGTATTTTGAAGGCAACTATGCGTTCATCGACTCTGATTAACATTTTAAGAACCTTGTTTTTAATAGTATCCTGTTCAGGATCTAGTTTGTTTGCACAAACCCTATGTGACTCATTAACTACTCGCTACAATACCTATAAAGCTGGAGGATTTGATGAGGTTGAAACTAAAAGTTTGACTACACAGATTAAGACCTGCATCGAGGCAATGCAGGAGCCAAAAGAAAAGGTGCTATGGTCATATAACCTGGTTAAGCTTCATTTGGATCAACAAAATTACGCCGATGCTTTATCTGCTTGTGAACAATGCATAGTATTATCAGGCAAAGCCTATCCAAAGTACGCGAGTAACTGTTCAGCCATGAGGCATGCATTGAATGGATACACTCCCTATTCAAGTATTGGCATCGGGCAGATATACTCTGAGAAAGGGGATACATTGGAAAAAGTGTTCAATGCACTTGATCTGGCAAAGGAACCCGTAAAACCCTTTGAAGGAGGGGATTATGAACGTTTAGTTGCCAGGCGTTTAGCTTACCCATCAGGAAATCTCAATGAGTACACGGAGTATTTTAAAGGACTAATCAATACCTCGAAATCCATCACCCAGGGTCCATTTATCCTTATCGGTTACGATGGCTTACCAAAGAAAGACTCTACAGAAAAGTCTCAAAAACATGAGCTATTCCCAACAGAAAGAGTCAGCCAGGATTCAGTACCTGAACCCGAACTACCTAAGAAGTTGAATGAACTGATAAGTTATCTTAAAAACACGTATCAAATCAAGAATCCTGATTATTACATGCCTATTTATTTGTATGAATCAGCTTTGACCGAAGAAGGATATCAAGGGTTCTCACATTTTGCAAAGAAGATTCATGGGAGAGAGTCAGGCGGACGAATCTCCTATTACAATCCGATAGATTTGAGTGTTGTAGCATGGACTGCCACAGGAAATGGCCCACTTTACCATGAAATCGTTCATGCGATGATCACACAGGATTATCCAGAGATACCTGGATGGCTAAATGAGGGTTTTGCATCGATGTTTGAGGAATGCGGGCATCAATTTGTACCACAAGATAATTATCGGTTAATCTACCTCAAGCAAGCTACTAAATACAGAAAGATGCTTTCCATTCGGGAGTTACTTGATGCTAAAAGATCTGATTTCGAACAAAGCGAACAATCATCTCTGTATGCAGCAACTGCTCGCTACTTTGCCATGTACCTACGTGAAAAAGGGTGGCTTAATTCTATTTATACAGAACTTAAAGCGGTAAATACCAATGATCCAGAGACAGTTTCAAATGTGCTGGTTCAGAAAACAGGTTACGGTTTATCAGCATTGAATATTCAATTCAATAGTTGGCTCAATTATCAACAAGAGTCTTCTAAATGGTCTGAATTACAATCAGATATCAAGTCGTATATCAAAGGGTTGTAATGTGTCTTTAGGATTGTCTATTCTTCCTGAACAACTTCAGCTTTTAGAATTCGAACATCCTCAATTGGACGATCCAAAGGATTTGTTGCTACTGCGGCAATAGAATCTACCACTTCCAGTCCTGAAATAACTTCTCCAAATACGGTGTAGTTCTGATCCAGGTGAGGTGTGCCGCCCAGCGTACGATAAACCTCACGATGTGCTTCTGGAATTTCATAGCCTTCAAATTCTGGTATTTGTTCAGCTTCTTCTTTAAAGAAATTACTCAGTCTCATGTAAGTCTCTCTATCCCGGTTTTGCATGGCAATGTTCATGCTGTCAAAATATGGAGCATAGCTGCTGTCCTTTTTAAGAAAACTTTCTGCCAGCCAGCCGTTAATTCGTCCCTGATTCATATCAATGAGACTATCATTCAGCACTCGTCCCTGTACAATATAAAATTGTGTGCTGCTGGAAGCTTTTTCAGGGTTATTATCCCTGGCAGCTCCTAAAGCTCCTTTTTTATGGAATAAATCCGGATGAAACTCTGCTGGAATGGTATAGGTTAGCCCTCCATTTCCTAAAGTGTCCTCGGGTCCTGCAAACTTGCTATCAGGATCTCCACCTTGAATCATGAAAGTTTCTATCACTCGATGAAACAATAAACTATCGAGAACACCTTCTTCTACAATCTTGACAAAGTTGTCTCGATGTTGTGGGGTTTCGTTGTAAAGTTCAATGACTATATCACCTTTTGTTGTAATTAGCTTGATTCTCGAGTTGGCTATTTCTTGAGGAGCTTCTTTGGGTTTTTCTGAGCTGCACGCCACAGCGGCTAAAGCAACAAAGGCATAGAATAGGTTTTTCATAATAATAGATTGATTGACGAAGAAATCGAAGATAAAGGTTTCAATTTTTTAGTACAAGATGCTTGAGCACAGTATCAATCAAAATCCAGATGTCACATCGAAAAAGAAATACATTCTATTTTACATAACTAACCTTCTTTTGTACAAATCAAATTGCGGGCTTAGCTGGTTCTTTTGTCATATGATTAGAACCAAAACAATAG
>CAXEKM010000218.1:0-4658 GCA_963996645.1 uncultured Marinoscillum sp. | reverse complement strand
TGATCTTTACTCCAGCTCGTGAAGCCGCATAAAGTGCCATAATTGTGTCGGTATCCTGAAGCGAATTAAGCTTAATAACTATTCCGGATTCCAGACCGTTTTTAGCATTCTCCTCCTCCTTTTGAATCAATTCGATGAGCTTATTTCTCATCTCTCTTGGAGCGGTGATTAAATTCTCATATTGATCAGGAACAGAATGACCAGTAATTACATTAAAGAACTCCTGCACATCATTGGCATATGCTTCATTAGAGCTCATCAAACCAATATCTGTATAAAGTCGAGCCGTATCTTCATTGTAGTTTCCTGAAGACATGTGTACGAAACGACGTACTTTCTCTCCTTCTCTTCGAACAATCAAAAGCAACTTGGTGTGTGTTTTCAACATACCAACCCCATAAATCACGAAACAACCAGCGCGTTGTAGACGCTGTGCCTCCTTCATGTTGTTTTCCTCATCAAATCGTGCTTTCACCTCAAACAATACCGAAACGTGCTTACCATTCTCAGCAGCATTAAGAAGTGCAGAAACAATTCGAGAATTCTTCGCCAATCGATAAATGGTCAGCTTTATCGAAAGCACATTCGGATCTTCTGCAGCTTGATCCAGGAGATCAAGAAGAGGATCAATACTATTATATGGATGATGAAGCAAGATGTCACGATCTTTCAGGATCTTGAACATGTTCTGATCCTCATATTCTGACATACTTATTGGAGGAACAGGCTTAGGAGCCTCTACCATTTTATCCCTAAACTCGTCATGTTTTACGATAGACCAAAGACCAGTATAATCCATCAAACCACCTTCAGGGACCTGAATGATATTGTCTTCATCTATTTCGTAGCGGTTTTTCAGCTGTCTGAGCAACCATTTATCATAAGTCGACTCCACCTCTAGTCTCACCACTCGACCTGTTTTACGGGTTTTCAGCTTTTTCTTCATCTCTTCGATGAAGTTAGCCTCCATGTCTTCAGACTCCTCCAGGGTGAAGTCACCATTTCTGGTTACTCTAAAGAGGGTTTTAGAAACAATCTCTACATTCTTAAACACCTCATTGATGTGTTGTCTAACTACTTCTTCGATAGGTACGAAGATTACTTTCTCCTTGCGTTCCATCTCGTAGAACCTTGGCAAGTTCTGAGGAATCTGGATGAAGGACATTTTCTTTTTTTCTTTCTTATCCTGAGTTTTAGTTACTACACCAAATACCAGAATGTTATTCATCAAAACCGGGAAGGTATGGTACGAATCATACACCATCGGAGTAAGCATCGGGAAGACAATCTTCTCAAAATAATTGCTTACACGCTCCTTTTCACGCTTCTGAAGCTTATCGTAAGTGGCTATTTCAAAATTATTTTCAGAAAACTCTGGTTTCAGGCTATTGATGAATATATCATGTTGCGTGCTGGTGAATGCTTTGTAATCACTGAGAAGCTTACGTTTAAACGGTACAGCTCGTAGCCCAGAATTATCAATACGATCTTTTCCATAATCCAGATAATTATATAAACTACCTACTCGAATCATGAAGAACTCATCAGCATTAGATGCAGTAATAGCCACAAATTTGAGTCGATCAAAAAGACTCCTTCCGGTCTTCATGGATTGATCCAACACTCGATAATTGAAGCTCAACCAACTCAGGTCTCTACTGATTAAATCACTCTGTTCTATTAAATGATCGTATTTTTCTATCATGGAGAATCTACACTTACGCTTTTGCCATTTGAAACCTCAAAATACAGCAGGTTGTTGGGAAATAGCAAATTATTAATTCGTTAGAAATACATTATAAATAAAAAACCCTGACGTGATCGCCAGGGTTTTTACCAATTTGTTTCTCCCCAGACGAATGACATTTTGTCTTTGTCCGGGCAATCTAAAAGGTTATAGTAAACCGTTAGTTTTCTTTACTGCGTCAGCACTTTCTGTAAGTTTCGCTTTTTCAGCATCATCTAATGCGATCTCAACGATCTTTTCGATACCATTAGCACCAATTACACATGGCACACCAATACAGATGTCGCTAAGCCCGTATTCACCATCTAAAAGAGCTGAACAAGGGAACATTTTCTTAGTATCACAAGCGATTGCCTGAACCATGGCAGACACTGCAGCACCTGGAGCATACCATGCAGAAGTTCCAAGAAGTTTAGTTAATGTAGCTCCACCAACTTTAGTTTCTTCTCTTACATAAGTCAATTGATCTTCAGACAAGAACTCAGTTACAGGCACACTGTTTCTAGTAGCCAATCTTGTCAATGGAATCATACCAGTATCACTGTGTCCACCGATCACCATACCGTCTACATCAGATTGAGGACAACCCAATGCTTCAGCCAATCTATACTTGAAACGAGAAGAGTCCAATGCTCCTCCCATACCGATGATTCTGTTTTTTGGAAGACCTGTTGCTTTGTGAGCAAGATAAGTCATCGTATCCATTGGGTTAGAAACCACAATGATGATCACATTCGGAGAATGCTTAATTAAGTTTTCAGCTACTGATTTTACAATACCAGCATTGGTCGAGATAAGCTCTTCACGGGTCATACCAGGCTTTCTAGGAATACCTGATGTAATTACCGCCACATCACTATCGGCCGTTTTGGAGTAATCATTAGTAGTACCGGTGATTTTGGTATCAAAACTGTTCAAGGAAGCAGTTTGCATAAGGTCCATTGCCTTACCCTCTGCGAATCCTTCTTTGATATCAATTAGAACTACTTCTGAAGCGAAATCTTTGATCGCAATGTATTCAGCGCAACTTGCACCTACTGCACCTGCGCCAACAACCGTTACTTTCATCTATTTTAAGGATTTGGATGAGAAAAATTTGTCCCGCCAAAGCTACTATCCAAAGCCACAAAAGCAAAGCTTTGACGACTAAAGCTTTAACTCATTATAGACGGTATTTAAATCAAAGAATCCGAGGGAACTTTTATAGGTCTGAAAGAGGTTACTGGTGTACTCATTATACTGCTCTGCAAAGGCTGTCATGATCTTAGCTCTTACCTCCGGGTGATTGTTCATCACTTCCATGATATTCACCTTGGGAATGACCATAATCTCCGCTTCTTCTGTTTTCACAATAGCTGTATACAATCTTTTGGTCCCTGAAATAAAGGCATTGTCACCAAAAAGCTTACCACTTCTTAAGGTCATCAACTTTTCAAAACCATCCTTTAAGTCGATGTTTAATGTAATGATCCCGCTTTTCACAATGTAAACAGCTTGACTTGGATCCTTGGTAAAGAAAACTACTTCGTTTGCGCGGTACTTGCGGTTGTATAAATAAGGAGCAAAATAAGACAATTCTTCGTTGGTCAACTTTTCAAAAAAGCGATTCTTACGCAGGAAATTGAAGAGCAATAAATCGTCTTCAGTATATTTCTTTTTGAAAAATCTAAGCATCCGGTAGAAGTTCTATTTTCATCATGGCCTTTGTCTCTGAAGTCACCTTGAAGCGATCGTCTGTTCTATGACCAATAAGCCACATGATGTCATTTCCTGATTCCAGAATCAAAACCTGCTGTTTCAATGTTACGGGAATTTTAGAATCAATCATAAAATCACTGACCTTTTTTTTACCGCTCATTCCAAAGGGTTGGAACGTATCCCCTTGCTCCCAATGTCGTACCATTAATGGCCATTGAATTTGATCAAAGTCGAAATAGGCCTCATTTTTGGTGATCTGGTTTGGAAGTTTATTTCCAGACATTTTTTTCCAACTCAACTTACCAGCTGAAACACTTCGCTCTCCAATAACTTCAGTCAAATAGTAGTGCTCATTTGTTTCACTCACATCAGTGGAAATGATCAATCTATTTCGATCCAAGTTTATAAGATACGATGCGGTATTGAATACAGCTCCAACTGTTTGATTCAAAATAGCTTCCTGTATGTCTTTGGAGGTTTTATAGGATACAGCAAAAGGTTTAAGCAACTCCGACAATAGTACGAGCGATCTCAAATCATTATTAACCCAATCGATATCCAATGCTAGATGAGTCCCCAGATCATCAATTGCATGTTGTCTGACTTCACTTTCCGCAATGGCAGCAACTCCTTTGATCCGATCTAGGGTATCCTCAAATGTAGCTTCGAGGTTTGGGTTGATTTTCTTCAACTCAGGAATCACTACATTCCTGATTCTGTTTCTTTGGTAGTCATTCTTAGCATTGCTAATATCCTCTCTCCATGAGATTTTGTTACTTTTTGCGTACTCATAGATTTCTTCCTTTGAAGCAAAAAGCATTGGTCGAATGATATGACTCTCTAAAATCGGAGCTATTCCTGTTAACCCAAAAATTCCTGTTCCTTTAGTCAGGTTGAGTAAAACTGTCTCCAGGTTATCATTTGCATTGTGAGCTGTAGCGATTTTCGAATACCCAAAATCTACTTTCAAACTTGCGAAAAAATCATAGCGGATCGTTCGGGCGACCATTTGAATCGACTCACTTATTTCATATTCTTCTGGCCGAACATCTCTTAAATGAAAAACAATACCATGTTTTCGACACCAGTTTTCAACAAGCAACTGATCCTCACCTGAGTCCTCCCCTCTCAAGTGATAGTTTACATGAGCTATTCCAAAATTTATTTTTGACTCTAGAAACAATGCAGCCAACACCATAGAATCCACGCCTCC
>CAXEKM010000217.1:0-6767 GCA_963996645.1 uncultured Marinoscillum sp. | reverse complement strand
GCAAGGTGAGTTCACCTGGCAAGCACCTGATGTAAGTCGCTGGCAAGATTTGACTTTTGACGGATACCATCGAAAAGATGGACAAGTGGGTACTGCCAACTACTGGTTGGTATTTCCGCTAGTATTCTGTGAAAATAGAAATATCGAAACCATCAAAAAAGCCTTCAACAAGGCATTAGGTTTTGAAAAACAAGATCCATACGTTGGATTGGTAGATAATCTGGTATCCAAATACGAATCCGGTCAGTTACAAGACGCTGGATCCTTATCGGTAGAAACAGTGGTGGAATCCAAGCCTGAGCACCGTGTATTTGAGAACATTGATGGCATTCGATTCCTAACACATCAAGGTGGATGTGGAGGAACTCGCCAGGATGCAGAGATATTGTGTCGCTTGCTTTCTGGATACATCAACAATCCAAATGTAGCTGGAGCCACAGTTCTAAGCTTGGGCTGTCAGAATGCACAGATCCAAATGTTCAAAGATGCCATGGACTCCATCAATCCAAATATGGAGAAGCCGGTCATCATACTGGATCAGCAAGCAATGGGTACGGAAAAAGATTTGGTAAAAACAGCCATCACCAAGACCTTCATGGCTTTGGTTGAAGCTAACCAACAAACACGTCAACCTGCTCCATTAAGTAAATTAACCATTGGTTTGGAATGTGGCGGATCTGACGGTTTCTCAGGTATTTCTGCGAATCCATCTATCGGTTACACCAGTGATTTGGTAGTAGCTCTTGGAGGGAAAGCGATCCTTTCGGAGTTTCCAGAACTCTGTGGAGTAGAGCAAGAGCTAATTAACCGTATGGGAGATAACAATCACGCGGAGAAGTTTGTCGACATCATGCGTCGCTATGAAAAAGCTGCTGTTGAAGCTGGTTCAGGATTTGATATGAATCCATCCCCAGGAAACATCAAAGATGGACTGATTACCGATGCGATGAAGTCAGCAGGTGCTGCCAAAAAAGGAGGCACATCCCCTGTTGCGGATGTGCTGGATTACACCGAATATGCCAATAAGCCTGGCTTAACATTACTATGTACTCCAGGTAACGATGTGGAATCGACAACTGGTTTAGCTGGTTCAGGAGCAAATATCATCCTGTTCACTACAGGTTTAGGCACTCCTACTGGCAATCCAGTAACACCGGTATTGAAAGTGAGCTCCAATACCAAGCTAGCTGAGAAAATGCCGGACATCATTGACATTGATACTGGAGGAGTTATCCGAGGTGAGAAGTCCATTGAACAAATGGGTGCAGAGATTCTGGATCACATCATTGAGATAGCTAGTGGAAGAAAAACGGCCAAAGCAATGGACTTGGAACAGTTTGATTTCATTCCGTGGAAACGTGGAGTTTCTCTCTAATCCCTAATTAGTCATCCCTAACCTTCAAAAATGATACAAAAAACCATATTTCTGACTTTAGGTGTAGCAATGCTTTACGCTTGCTCACCCAAGTCTGAAAAACAACAAGAGACCATTGAACAGGATCCCATCTATGTAAGAATGGCTGATTCTGAAATAAAACGTAATCCAGACCCTCGACTGATTGATTTTCGGGATAAACCGAAATGGGAATACACCAATGGGTTAATGCTTCTTTCCTTTTATAAGGTTTGGCAAAAAACCAACGAGGAGCGCTTCCTAGATTATGGAAAGGCCTACATGGACTCCATGATCATGGAAGATGGCAAAATCCTGACCTACAAGCAAACAGCTTACAACATCGATCGAGTGAATCCTGGCAAGTTTCTGATCTTATTGAATCAAGTGGATCACAAAGCCAAATATGATACTGCCATTCAGACACTGAGAAATCAGATGAAAAGACATCCACGAACCTCTGAAGGTGGATTTTGGCATAAGAAAGTATATGAACATCAGATGTGGCTGGATGGATTGTATATGGGCAGTCCGTTCCTCGCGCAATATGCAGCTACCTACAATGAACCAGAACTGTTTGATGATGTAGCTAACCAATTCCTGCAAATAGACAAGCATTCTTACAGCGAAGAAAAGCAACTGTACTACCATGGATGGGATGAAAGCAAAAGCCAGAAATGGGCTGACCCGGAAACAGGACTCTCTCCCGAATTTTGGGGTCGTGCCATGGGCTGGTTTGCCATGGCGGTAGTCGATGCATTGGATTACTTTCCAGCAGATCATCCAAAACGTGATACGCTCATTCACATTGCTCAAAAAGTAGCGGTAGGCATCAAACGTCATCAAGATCAAGAAAGTGGCGTCTGGTATCAGGTATTGGATAAAGGCGATCAGGAAGGCAATTATCTGGAAGCGTCCTGTTCCAGCATGTTTGTTTACATGTTGGCCAAAAGCCTAAAAAAGGGCTACATCGATCCGTCCTATCAAGCAGTAGCCGAAAAAGGATATGAAGGCATCTTAAAGGAGTTCATCAAAGAGAATAAGGATGGCACCATCAGCTTAACACAAGTCTGCGGAGTTGCCGGACTAGGCGGTGATCCATACCGTGAAGGCACCTTTGATTATTACATCCATGAAGTAATTCGTGACAATGACCCGAAAGGTGTAGGACCATTCATTATGGCTTCCCTACTCATGGAAGACTAAGATTTATATTTCTTTATTATTTGGTTTAATAGGTAGATCACCCTGCACACTTGTGTAGGGTGTTTTTGTTTCATTCATAACGACCTAGCTTGACAAGTAGTGATTATTATTTTAACTTGGATTGTTGAACCACATTACAAATAGCTAAAATCGATTAACTATGAAAAAACTATTCCTAATTACACTCATTTCCTTAGTTGGTTTTACAGCCACTAATGCTGCTTCAAAGGGTAAACGATTTGTTACGGTAACAATCGATAACGCCATTGTAAAACTTCAAGGTGACGAGCAATATGTAGAGAATTTCAAGAAAGCTTATAATGAGTCAGAGGAAGATGCAATCAATTACTTATTAGATTCCAAGTGGTCATTCGGCAGAAAATGCATGATCATTGACAAGTCGATCGAAGGATCCAAATTTACTGCTGAAGGAACTGTAAAAGCTGTTGCTAAAACCTGGAAAAGGTGGCGATGGATGGCTGAGTCTTGATTAATTACTTATAAAAATATTAGAAGACACCCGACATAATCATGTTGGGTGTTTTTGTTTATTTTAAGGGGTTAACCCGACGAATAAAAACAATGAGCAAATTACCAAACATTCACCCTGGGGAGATATTACTTGAAGAATTCCTCAAACCAATGGAAGTATCCGCCTATCGACTTTCAAAGGATATTGGTATTCCTCAAACCAGAACTAGTGAAATTCTCAAGAATAAACGACGCATTACGGCTGACACAGCCTTGCGATTGAGCAAGTATTTTGGAACCACAGTAAAATTCTGGTTGGGTTTGCAATATGATTATGATCGAGGAGAAGCACTTACCGTTTAATCAACGGAGGTTAATTCCATCAACAAAGTTCAACTTCAAGAAGTTAATTAAATTGAAAAAACTATTCTTAGACGATCTCAGAACTGTAGATATGGTTTATGATAAATCAATGGAGACTGAGTTTGATATAGTCCGCACTTATGATGAGTTCATCTCTTACATTCAATCAAAAGGTCTACCTGAGTTAATAGCTTTGATAACGACCTAGGTGAAAATTCCAATGGTGAGGTAGCTCCGGATGGTTACGCCGCAGCTAAATGGCTTGTCTATGAATCTGATTTAGATCTTACAAACCTCAAATTTCATGTGCATTCTGCTAATCCAGTTGCTGCCGAACAAATAAGAGTTTTGTTGACCAACTATATCAAACATTTAAAAGAACAATCTTCCAAATAAAAACACCCCACTCTTGCGAGCAGGGTGACTGGAAATATGAAATTGGGGTTTCTTAAATGAAGGTTTTCACTTCCATATGATCACTCATTCGGATTCCAATCTCCAAAGATCTTTTCTAACGAATACTCCTTTGCCTGGTCAGCTGTCAGTTGATGACTCCAGTTAGCTCTTTCGTCTGGTTTGAAGCTTTCACCAGTATTCTGGTATTCTGCATAAAACGCACTCTTCTCTTTCTCCTCTGAGCCCCAGTTATGCCATCCTTCTGGCTTGATCAGGTTGCCTAAATCACAGTTCATGAACACCGTCTTAGCGAATGGTCTCCATGGTCTGCCCAAATACATACTGTAAGGCTCTGCAGTTCCGGTGATTTTACAGTTTTTGAACACAAATCCATAAGCTGTATCCTCTTCCGTAGATGCGGCAGTAATGTAAGCGGCACGCTTACAGAAGATCTCACAGTCCTCAAACACCGCTGTAGACCAGCCGAAAATGAAATCCACATCTCCTTCGATGTAGCAATTCTTATAGTATTGTCTACTGCCCTTTCCATGTGGATACAAAGTATCTTGATGACCTAAAAAGCGACAATTGGTGAACTTCACTTTGTCGCCATCTACTCGTACAGCAACTGCCTGACCTATTGGTCCAGAGCTGTTCTCAAAGGTGATGTTCTCAGCTTCAAACCCATCTCCATAAACGAAAAACGAAGATGATCCAGAAGTACCTACTTCTTCACCAAAAGCATTATGCTTGCTAGCATAATCATCATAAGTAAGAATGGTAGTCATAGCATCTTCACCAATGAAACTGATATTCGTTTTAGTAGCGGCCAAAGACAGCTTTTCTTTATAAACACCCGGCTTGATGAAGATATTCGTTCTCGTTTTTCGCAGATGAGGCACCGCATCAATAGCGTCCTGAACTTTAGTAAAATCTCCACTTCCATCAGCAGCCACCACAAAATCATAAGTTGGCCCAGACGGTTGGCCCTGGGCGTTACAAGATGCAGACAGTAAAACTCCTGCGAATAATATCGTTAGTATTCTCATTTGTTTAATGTTTTTAGGTCCTCAAAAACCAGCTTAGCTACCGCTTTAGCACCTTCTGGCTGGAAATGGGTATTGTCACTTTGTCCATTCGGATAAGCTTCGTAAACAGCTGAATCTAAATTCATGAAGTAGTTTTTGGACACAAAGTCTCGTCCCTGCTCTGAGAAGTAATCCATAGAGCGCTGATTCAGATCAATGAACAACGTATTTAGCTCTTCTGAGACTTCTTTAGCAGCAGCAGGATAATCACCATGCACATTCTCTAAATGTCCATCTACCCATGGATAGTTACGCGCTACAGGTGTCAGGATTATGGGTGTAGCTCCCCTATCTCTTGCTTGTGTCACATACAAGCGTAAAAACTCCTTATACCCTTCAATATTCACATAGCGCTCGGTTTTAGCCTCTGCTGCGTCATTGTGACCAAATTGCATGATCACCACGTCTCCAGGCTTCAGACTATCATAAACGGATCGCCATCTTCCTTCCTGAAAGAATGTGCGTGTACTTCTTCCTCCTCGAGCTCGATCATCAACAATCACCGAATCAGCAGTGAACAATCCAGAAAACTCTGCCAAATCAACTTGATTGAAAAATGGCTGAAAAACTTGCCCCCATCCTGTTACAGGATAGCGTGTTTTCATATAGTCTTTTCCTGGTTCATAGTTATCCGCATAGTCCGCCATGGTGGAGTCACCAATCAGATAAATCGTAACTATATCGTTTACCTTTTGTTGGCATCCACAAACGAAAACTACCAATAAAAGTAGACTTCCAAATTTCCGTTTCATTATCGAGTTCCTTTTACGATGTATTGATTCAGATCCAACTTAAGCTCTTCTATGCCATCCAGTACCAACTGAGCCATTTTACGTGCTCCCAACTCATTGAAATGGGTATTATCTTCTTTACCATTCGGATAATTTGGATGTTCTCCAGTCGCTAAATGGTGATAGAGTAATAATGACTTGTCCTCCCCCAGTTCACTGACCAGCTTCATTGACTTTTTTGTCATATCAATTAGAGGAACATTCAGCTTTGCCGCCACATCTCGCACCAACTGAGCATATTGCTCATGAGAATCTACCAACACTCCATTTTCGAAGCTCCTTCTAGTCACTGGTGTCAAAAGAACTGGATTAGCGCCAGCAGCTCTTGTCTCATTTACATACTGGGTCAAGTTTGCCTGGTACTGCTCAGGTGTGGTATATCTTCCAACTTTGCTTGGCACTTCATCATTGTGTCCAAACTGGATGAAGACCCAATCACCTGCCTTCAAGGTTTCTTTTACTTTATCCCACCTTCCTTCTTCTTTGAAGGATTTGGTACTTCTGCCATTCACTGCATGATTCTCAAGGGAAATAGAGTCATTAAAAAAGCTTACAAAAGGCACACCCCATCCCATTTCTGGAAACGCATTCTCGCTTTTAATGGCACAAGTGGAATCTCCAATGAGATACAACACTGGCCCATTTTCTTGCTCCATCGGCCAGGCCATACCAAACAATACCGCGCAGTAAATAACTAGCTGCTTCATCCTTATTGAATTTTGGTAGCTTTCTTACTCACTTGAGAACTGATTTCCACTTCGCTTTTGTCCAGGCCTTTGGTGACCACTTTATCGGTTTTTGCTCCCATCACCTTTACTTTCGTTTTGGAAGATTGGCTAGAAGCACTTAAACCTTCTAATGTGATATTCTTTCCATTGTAAATGGTCAGCGGAAGACCTTTCTCTACCTTCACCGTTACATTGGTGAAATTCACGCCATCTGCATCAATAAGATTGATCCCTTTTCGGGCTTCCAGATTGGAATTGGAGATATTGATGTTTTTCAAATTCATTTCCGGCAATCCCTGGAAATATCCTGCCGTTTCACAACCTACCGCTC
>CAXEKM010000216.1:0-2122 GCA_963996645.1 uncultured Marinoscillum sp. | reverse complement strand
CGGCTCAAAAGCGATCACCTGGCCATTTTTTCCTGATTTTTTTGAAAGCCAATAACTGTAAGCTCCTTTGTTAGCTCCAATATCTATGCAGGTGGTATTGGCTAAGTCAAGATTTAAAAGGTAGTCAAAAGACTCTTTCTCTGTGATGAGACGATATCGCCAAAAACGATGTAGACAATGAAGCCTATCAATCAGATTCATGAATTAGAGTTTGAATGAAAAGCCTTCCTTGGCCATGTTTTCATATTTGTCTTTGTCAAATTGAAACAAGAATGAGCCTTTTTTACTACTGCTCATATCTTTCTCTTCCAATTTGATCAAAACATCCATTTGATTGATCTTTTTGGCAAAGTTTCTTTTATCAATCTCCTCATTTAATATGGTTTCATACAGCTTTTGAAGTTGCCTCATGGTGAATTTTTCCGGTAGCAATTCAAAGCCTATAGGTTGAACTGAAGTCTTGTAGCGCAGCCTGTTGATCGCATGATTTACCATTTGCTGATGGTCGAATATGAGCTCTGGTGTCTCTTTCAAACTAAACCAATGTGCTGAATGCTGTTTGCTTAGCTCTTCGTTATGATCTTCAATTTTGATAAGTGCATAATACGTTATAGAAACAGTTCTCTCCACCGGATCACGATTAGGATCGGTGTACGTATGAACCTGCTCTAAATAAACGTCTTGTAGTCCTGTTAGTGTCTCCAAGACGCGATTAGCGGCATTCGTTGCAGTTTCATTAGGTTGAAGGAAACCACCCATTAGCGACCATTTGCCTTTTTCTGGTTCAAAGTTTCTTTTGATGAGAAGAATCTTTACTTCATCATTGTCAAATCCGAATATGATACAGTCTACCGCTACGAGAAGCTGTGTTTGATCTTGATAGTTACTAACGAATGATACCATCTGAGTTTTTAGGAAATTGTGAAATCCTTAAAATTGACCAACAATTGAATTTCATTTCAATCAAAATTAAAATTGAAGATCGATTTTATAAACGAATAATATTTTCTACATTTATAAATGTAAATAATACACTTAATATTTTATAATCTTTTTCCAGCTTTATGTTCTTCTGGTCATTCAAATCTACAACCAATTGGCTCCATGCTTTTGGTTTATTTCTAATAGTATTGGTCAGTTCCTGTCAATCAACAGATAAATCGGTAAAAATATCTAGTCCAGATGGAAGCATCATAGCTTCATTTTTCTTGAGCGAACATGGAGAAGCGCTGTATTCAGTTCAATTAAATGGAAAGACCATAATAGAACCATCACTTCTCGGGGTACAGGCAGATAAGTTTTCATTTGACCATCAATTGGAATTGGTATCCATTGCTCCTTTAGAGAAGAAGGTGGAAAACTACCGGATGCACCAAGGAAAGCGTTTAGATATTGTATATGATTATCAAGAGCAAGCAGTTGTAGTATCCAATTCCAAAAATCAGGAACTCACCATCATATTTAGAGTCAGTAATGATGGGGTCGCTTTTCGCTATAAGTTTCCCCAGGATAAAGGAACTATAATCAATAAAGAATTAACGGAATTTCAATTTGCGCTCTCCTCTAAAATGTATGCGCAACCAATGTCAGTGGCTAAAACTGGTTGGGAGCATACCAACCCGTCTTATGAAGAACCATATCAAAGAGGAATCCCTGTTGGGAGTGTATCACCGTTGGGAGCTGGTTGGGTTTTTCCGACTCTTTTTCAGGTAGATGAGAATTGGGTTTTAATCACTGAGACTGGTTTAGGACCGGATTACTGTGCAAGTCGTTTGGTGTCAGATACAGTTTCGAAGGCAATGAAAGTTGGATTCCCTTCTGATGTTGAAGTTTATACTGATAAAGGACACCTGCCAATTAATGCAACTTTCAGTCCCTGGAGAGTACTTACCATTGGAAGTTTGGAGACAATCGTTGAATCTACCTTAGGTACGGATTTAGCTGATCCAGCGATTAATTTAGGTGATGAGGACTTTATCAGTCCGGGAATTGCCAGCTGGAGTTGGGCGCTATTAAAGGATAATTCCGTGAACTATGAAACCACCAAAGAATTCATAAACTATGCCAGTGAAATGCACTGGAAGTATTGCCTAATAGATGTGAATTGGGACACCACAATAGG
>CAXEKM010000215.1:0-3688 GCA_963996645.1 uncultured Marinoscillum sp. | reverse complement strand
GCTATGATTCTAAAGCGGTCTATAGGAGATGATATACTCATGAGTCATTTTTTGTGGGCAAATATATAAGTCATGATGATTTCGGTTCATAAAAAAAATTATGTAACTGATTGGTTACGTAATGTGAATTTCTTATAATTGTAACTAAATGATTACATATTATGTCTAGAGATGTTTTTGTTGGCATAGCTGATCCTACCAGGAGGTCCATTGTTCATATGCTTTCTTTAAAGAGCATGCGATTAAATGATTTGGCTAAGAATTTTGATATTAGTCGACCAGCAATTTCTAAACATGTGAAAGTACTGGAGGAGTGTGGAGTTATTTCAATAGATAATAAGGGTAGGGAGCGTTATTGTCAGATTCGTCCACAGGCTTTAAAAGAGTTGGCTGATTGGATCAATCAATACAAAGCATTTTGGAATAGCAGCTTGGATCAATTGGAGTTTTTGTTGAAAGAAGAATCTAAAAATCAAACTAATGAATAATTACGGAGAATTAATTGATCAGAATACGCTGCAATTCCAGCGTGTATTGCCGGGTAATATTGAAAGAGTCTGGGATTATATTGTAGATCCTGATTTAAGAAGAAAGTGGTTTGCTGGTGGACCTGTAGATCTAACACCTGGAGGAACAATGGAGTTGCATTTTGATCATGCAAAGTTCACGGATTCCGATGATCCAATTCTTGAAAAGTTCAAAAGTATGGAGAAAGGAAGTATGTCCAGGGCTATCGTTTTAAAGTCTGAAAAGCCAAGCTTGTTTGTCATAAACTGGGAAGATGGGATTGTTACGTTTAAACTTGATCAAATTGAGGAAAGTCAAGTCTTATTAACATTAACTCATGAGCGCTTGAAAGATTCTAAAGACTACAGAATGGGAGTGCTTGCTGGATGGCATACACATTTGGATATTCTTGTAGATATAATTTCTGGAAATGAGCCAAAGGGATTTTGGAAGGTGTACGTACCTCTAGAAGAGGAATATGCAAAAGGTCTTTAGTTTCGATGATTTATTGATCAATCTAGAGTGGTTTAGTTTGACTGTCACCCGGCGAAATTCTGTAATTGTCTTCAATACTATCAGGAGTACTTACTTCAATAATGGTACTGTTGTCTTCCAAAGCTTCTAATTGATGAGGTTGTAATGGAAGGTTTCGCCAGGTCGTTCCTTTTGTAAGAATTTGATTTCTCTCTTCATTGGTTTCTTTGTCTAACCAGCGTAGAAGGAACTTTCCTTCAGCTACATACCAACTCTCATCTTTTTCCTTGTGAAAGTGCATGCTGCATTTGTTTCCAGCTTTTTCGAAAACCATGAGCTTACCACAATAAAGATTATTTGTAGCCCAAATGAGCTCATATCCCCATCCTTTTTCTACTTTGCCTGATAATCTCTTTTCCTTGCTCATAAGGGGTGTTTTTCTATTGTCAGCGATTTGATTTGGCGAGGATAATTAATGTTGGTGTAAAAGTGATAGTCTAAAGAAATAATCTTTCTAAGGATAAATACCGTAATCAATAAACACTCACCAATCCCAGCAACTCTTTTTTGGTTAAGCTCTTGAAAAAGGAATCATTATTGCCAACCATTTGACTAGTGAGCTCTTTTTTGCTTTCCTGTAGTTGCATGATCTTCTCTTCCAGAGTGTCAGGGCATATCAATCGAATAGCTGTGATGTTTTTCTCCTGTCCAATACGATGGAGTCGGTCAATCGCCTGATTCTCAACAGCGGGGTTCCACCATGGATCTACCAGATAGACGTAATCTGCTTCTACAAGGTTGAGGCCCGTGCCTCCAGCTTTGAGGCTTATTAAAGCAACTCGTACATCATCATTGTTTCTGAACTCATTCACAATAGCCTCACGGTTAGAATTCTTACCTGTAAGCATGATGTGATTCACATTTATGGAGGCAAGCTCCGTTTGAATCAGCTCCAACATGCTCACAAATTGGGAGAAGATCACCATTTTGTGATGTGGTGCATTCAGCTCTATTTGTTCCTTGAGTACTTCTATCTTGGAAGAGGTTTTATGTCCAACTACTTCATCACTTTTCAGTAGTTTGGTGGAGTTACAGATCTGACGAAGCTTCGTCAATCCTCTTAATACGTGCATGGTGGCGTCTTTGAGCTGTTCTGCTTCAGTAGCAGATACAAACTCCCGAAATTCCTTTTCAAAAGCAGCATACGTATCGCTTTGTTCCTTTTCCATCGGGCAGTAGAGCACTGTCTCCAGCTTCAATGGCAGTTCTTTGGCTACCTCATCTTTAGTTCTGCGAAGTAGGAACGGTTTGATCTTGTTTTGAAGGTCTTTGGCTCTACGCTGATCCTTGAATTGATCGATTGGAACAGAATACAGTTCTTTGAAGTGCTGCTTGGTGGAAAACAACCCAGGGCAAGCGAATGAGAACTGACTGTACAGGTCAAACGTATTGTTCTCAATAGGTGTACCCGTAATAACCACACGGTTTCTGGCTTGCAGCATTTTCACCGCTTTGAAGCGTTGTGAATTAGGATTCTTTATCTGCTGTGATTCATCCAGAAATACATAGTTGAATGTAAAGTTCTTTAGATAATTGATATCGGTTAGGAGAGTGCCATAGGTGGTGATAATCACTTCAAAATTCTCTAACCCTTTAATCTCTCGCATTCGACCTGATCCATGTAAGGTATGAACACTTAGTGAAGGAGCAAATTTCTTGAGTTCTGCTTGCCAGTTGAAGATGAGTGTTGTGGGAACAACCAGCAAGTTGGTGTTTCGCTCTACTTTCTCATTCTGTAAGAGCATGAAGGCAATGATCTGAATGGACTTCCCAAGTCCCATATCATCGGCCAGGCATCCACCAAAGTTGAAATCATCCAGGAAGTTAAGCCACTTCAAGCCGTCTAATTGATAAGGTCTCAGCGTACCATTCAAGGCTACTGGTTGCTTTACTTCGCTAACCTCAGTGAAGTTTCTGACTTTGTTTTGGAAGGTGCGAATTTCTTCAATAACCTGTTCATCCAGTTCTTCTTGCTCGAACATCGCTTCCACATCCGAGATATGAATCTTAGAAATAGAGATGAGGTCATCTTCAGTAATATCTCCAGCAGTAAAGAAGTTTTCAAATCGCTCCAGCCACTCTTTGGGGAGTATGCCTAATGAACCGTCATCGAGTTGCACGTATTTGCTCTTGTTCTTAACAGCAACCTGTACCTTTTTCAGCCCAGCTTTCTTTTTGCCAAACTTCATTTTTACCTCAGCATTGAACCAGTTCAGTCCGCTGTGGACCTTAATGTCAATTTCCGGCTTGTGTGGATTGAATTTATGGCCTTCCAGCTCATTGAATCCATAAACTCGAATGCCCTGCGTTTCCCATTCTTCGAATACAGGCAAAAACCAAGTTTCATCCAGAAACTTGCGCTTGTGTAAGTAGAAGTGATCAAGGGGATTTTCTAACTGCTCATTGAAGTCTGGATGCTGTTTTACCAACAGCGCCAATAATTCACTTTCAGCATCAATATTACGGTCCACTAGAAACTCATGTCCTTGTTCATCTCGGCCATAAATCTGTCTGTTGGTTCTTACGGAGATTTCTACATCGCTATATCGCATCACGGGAATGATCATGACATGACTTCCATGATCTGTGAGGTAGATGAGCTTCTCCATATCTTCCAGGTAATCGCTCATGGCTAGCTGCGTAGGAG
>CAXEKM010000214.1:0-3267 GCA_963996645.1 uncultured Marinoscillum sp. | reverse complement strand
TGCTTTTTTGTTTTAGAAGAGGCGCTTAGCTTTTTTAGCTTTTTGACCACTCCTCCGATAGCTATCGGAGTTCCTCTGTGTGATCTTTCACCTTATTTAGGTGCTGCGTTTTTCCAATTCTTCAGCTATTTTGCCCGAATTGGATCGCAAAAATAACGGATCAATTGAATCTACCAAATCCATCCACCAATATTTTATCGAATATTTAAAAGAAATCTGAACATTTTATCTGAAAGCACAGTTTTTACAATTCAAACCCCGCCAATATGAGTATTGAAGCAACATGGATTATGCTTATTCTCACTAATTTCTTCGGAGCAGTGATGATCTTCGTAACTCTTTATGTCCTTCGCTCTGGAAGAAAAAATAAAAAGCTCACCACTTACTCAAATCACCAGACCAAAGAAGAAAAAGGACCCACACTTGAATTACCTGCTGGCGTTACACTTCCTACGAGGCATACTAAAGTTTAACTACTAAGCCTTTCTCAGCACTCTCAAAGGCAGCATCTATCACACGCATTACATTCACACCGTCGGCCGCTGTTACAGGCTCTTCTGCTCCATTCCGAATAGATTGATAAATACCTTCATAATATTCCTTGTAGTCTCCTATCTCTGTAGGCATTTGTCCTTTTCTGGAATCTATGTGTAGAACGCCTTTTTCATCGATAGGCTCAATGCCATATTGTTCATTATCCGGCTTCATTCCTGCTTGCAATTGATCTTCTTGCACATCAGCTCTCGATTTCATAAATGAACCCTTTGATCCATATAGAATAAAGCCTGGTAACTGATCCTTGAAAAAGTATCCACCATGAACATGAACTCTTGTTTTATCATACTTGAGTAGAATATCGAAGTAATCATCTACTTCTGAACCTTCACGAGTGATCCCAATATCAGCAAAAACACTTTTAGGCATGCCAAATAATGTGAGCGCCTGATCAATGACATGTGCCCCCAAATCTTTGATAATACCTGCTCCATCACTAGGTTTCTCTTTATGTGTTTTAGGACTTAGTTCTGGTCTCCATCTATCGAAGGCAATGCGAGCTTCAATGATATCCCCCAATTGACCAGTTTTTAATAAACGCTGTACGGTTTTAAAATCACTATCAAACCTTCTATTTTGGAAAACTGATAATTTCAATCCTTTGCTTTTAGCTAAGGCAGCGAGCTCCTCAGCTTCGCTCGTTTTTCCAACAAATGCTTTTTCTACCACTGCATGTTTGCCGGCCTCCAATACTTTTTTGGTGTATTCATAATGGGTATATGTTGGGGTATTCACCACAACCAACTCCACCTTATCATCTTCCAGGATTTCGTCGATGGAATGATATGATTTCACATATGGATAATGGTCATTGATGACTTGATTGCTTCTCTCCCAACTTCCCAGCAATTCAAAGCCAGAATGAAGATGAATAAACGGTGCGTGGAATACTCTTCCAGACATGCCAAACGATAAAAGTGCGGTCTTAATTGGTTGTAATTGAGCCATTAAAAAGTTAAATTCTGTACTATGAATATACAATCAGTCAACTTTAATTCAGTTTGACCGAAGAAATAATCCTACCCGTCTAATTTTAAATGCTTTGAAATACAACGGGTTATAATTTTGATCTTGCAAATAACTACCTAAAACAAATGTATAAAATTGAAGCCGACGTAGAAAAGAACCTTCTGGTTTTACACCTAGAAGGATTTATGAGTGATGACGAACTAAAAAACGGAGCTCAGGAAGTAATTGATCTAGTGAAGAGCAAATTGAAACCCGGGTTTATGGTAATCAATGATATTGCAAAAATGAAGCCTGCAAGTCAGGAAGGCACGGAGCACATCAAAAAAGCACAAATGTTTGTTGCTCAAAATGGTGTAGCAAGAATCATTCGAGTAACTGACAATCCTATTTCTAAAATGCAAATGAGTAGAACAGCAAAATCTGCTGGTTACATTGCTGAAGAAGCAAAAACCATGGAAGAAGCTCTTGACAGAGTAAATGAATTGGTTGGCGCTTAAAATTACGCCCCATAAAAAAGGAGATTAAGTCAGCTTAATCTCCTTTTTCTTTTTACTTAACTACAATTCGCTGAGTAATTCGCTGATCTCCAGCTTCTATTTCGACAAGATAAAGGCCTTTACTCATTCCTACTGGTAAAGCGTATTTATCTCCAGATTGCACTGAACTGGAAATCACCTGCTTTCCTGATAGGTCACGCCATCTGACCTTAGCTTCCTGTACACTTGCTGAACTTAAATCAATCTGATACTCAGAAGTTATTGGATTCGGATAAATCAATAGCTCTGTTTTTTGATTGGTTAGAACCTCTGAAGACCATCTTGCGCCAGAACCTGTACCCCAGGTAAATGTTTCCCAACCTCCAATGGATGCTCTATCGCACATCATATTGGATTGACCATTCTCTGATGACACATATAGATCACCAAAACCTTTCAAAGCAACAGTGTTGTTTCCAAGATCTTCCCAAGTAAATGCTTCCCAACCACTTACAGACGCTGAATTACAGGTCATCGCAGTTTGACCATTACCCGAAGAAACATACAACCCATTAGTACCTTGAAGAGCAATCTGATTAGATCCAACAGCCACTACAGTAAACTGTTCCCAGCCACCAACAGAGCCTCGGTTACAATTCATTCCACCTTGCCCATTCTCTGAAGATACATATTGTCCGTTGCTGCCTCTCAGCCAAATTACTTGACCAGTTGGTGCTCCTGTAGTTCCAGAAGAAGAGATTCTAAACCAATTAAGATTAAAACCACCAGCTAAAATTGATATCGCTAAATCTTGATTACCAGCATTTAAACTAACCGAATGAGAGATAGTGGTCCAATTTTGCCAACCTCCTGTTGATGGAATACTGATTGTTCCAAAAGTAGACCCTCCCCCTAATGTTTCTAACCGAAGAGATCCTCCTCCATTTTGACTAGCAACACGATACTCTATGGTGTATATCCCCGAACTTGGAATATTTACTCTAAATCCCATCCAATCTCCAGCATCTAACCAACCAACGTTTGATCCTCCGCCAGTATCTGAGGTGTTTTCCGTTTGCACACCCGACATATCACAGAAACTTTCTGCCTGAATCGTCCCAATTGACTGATATGCACCTTGGCAACCTCCCGAAGTTCCTGTGTACTTTATGGCATCATAATACCCTTGATGAAAGGTAATTCCAGAGGCTCCGTTACCTATATTGTTCTGACAAAAAGCAATCAAGTCATTGTAAGCATTGGCAGG
>CAXEKM010000213.1:0-9683 GCA_963996645.1 uncultured Marinoscillum sp. | reverse complement strand
GGCTGGAGTGGATTCAATCCTCCGGGAAGATATGCCACCACCGTAAAAGTAGCGAGCAAAACTGCAACCTTCATCCAATGGAGCCATGACACTCTTCAAGACATCTTCCGATCTGATCCAGAAGCCGGAACGATATTTTTGCGTGAAGTATGCGCTAACGCACGAGACCTAATCAAAGGAGCTATAGCCAAGTTAAGTAATGTCGGCCCATCCCTTCCAATTACTGAATCACTAAAACCGGAGGAATTTACGGTAACGCAACATTCACCAGATGAAGACCTGGTGAAGTTTTTACGAAAGTCCTCTTTCTTCGAAATATTTGAAGAAGGTCCGCTGGAATTTATTGCTCAAGGACTAGAGCGCAGAATCTATCGTGCCAATGATACCATCTATGAGCAAGGTGGCGCACCCGAAGGACTTTATGTCTTAGGAGTTGGTAAAGTTCGCTTCAGCCATTTTGATCACAATGAAGAAAGCATCAGTTTTCGACAGATCAATACACCTGGGTATGTACTAGGCTGGGGAGGTGTCATTGACCTCCCAAACATGATCAATGCCCATGCAGTGCGGGAGACAATGGTTTACTACATCCCAAAAGAGACTCTTGGAAGAATCCTGAAACTAAATCCTGTTTTTGCTCCGGCATTTCACAGAAGGCTCCTTTGGCTTATCAGTCATCAGCTCCAGGCAATTCGGGCTAGAATTATTGCATCAAGATTTAATCATGAGATCACTGCCATTAGCAATCTGATTGATCAAAATAGCGCAAGGCTGGACCTGTGGTCACCGATTCACAAAATACCACACCTCCTGGAAGATAAAATAACTGTAGGTGACGCGCTTAGCACCCTTGACAAAATGAAAGTTCAAGGCACTCCACTAGAGAAGAACATCGCCAACACGTCCTGGGAACTTCTAGAGGAAATCAGAAAAGAACACAAGTTTTACAACGGACTCGTCAATGTATATAATAGCGTGGTACAAGCTCCGAAAGAGCTGGAGCCTGATGAGATCAGAAAGATCAATGCCAGAGAATATCAAAAAGTATTCGATGATCAAAACTATTTTATCAAAGGGATGGAGAACCTTCCGGATGAACCTGGCAATATTTTCATATACAATCACCTCAGAAACCACCCATACAACACACTTCCAAATCAATTTCAAATCACGCTGGATTCACATTTCATCAGCGCAATGATTTTGATGAAAAAATACAATGACCCTGGATTAAGGATAGTGAGAATAGGCATGAGTAAAGAATATGCCCACCAGGAATACTATCAACGCCTTGGTCATATAGACGTTTTCACAGAAGAATCTGAAAAAAATACCAAGAAAGTAAAACGACAGGTTCGTCAGATGTTTTTCAACGAAGCTGGAGCACATTTGAGTAGAGGTGGAAACCTGATCATTAGTCCGGAAGGCAACTCTTATTCTACAGAGGAAACGCCAGGTCCTTTCAAACCTGGAGCCTTCAAATTAGCGCTATCCATGAAGAAAGATCCATGGATTGTCCCAATTGCTGTCGCGAATTTTGATAAACGCGTGAGAAACAATCGGTTTGCTTGTGTCATTTTGCCTCCTTTTAAGGCATCTGACTATATTCGCAACCTGGAAGACAAAACTGAAATGAGAACGTTTCTGGCAGATTACCAATCTAAATTCAAGGATTACGTAGCCAAGGCAATCTCAGAAAGTAAAAAACCTTCAACCAATGGAAGTCATTAACATGGAGTTTGAGAGCGAGATAGAGGATCTGGAGAAAAAGATCTTAGACTTTCCCAACAAAGAAGACCTCACAGTCTTTTATGGAAGTTCTTCCATCCGCCTGTGGGAATCATTAGAAGAGGATATGGCACCGCTGAATGTATTGAACCTCGGATTTGGAGGCTCTTCATTTTCTTGGTGCATCTATTACTTTGATAGACTTTTCACCAAAATCAAGCCTAAGCACATCGTTATCTATGTGGGTGACAATGACCTGGCTAATGGAATTCCGCCTGAAAAAGTGGTTAAAAAATTTAGAACGTTAGCGAACCTCATTCGTACGTCATTTCCGCATACGCCAATGGACTTCATTACCATCAAACCAAGTCCAAGCAGAACGTATCTACTGCCAGAAACCAAACTGACCAATAGCTTAATTCGAAAGGAATTGATGAATGTGGAAAAAGCCTCTTTGATCAACATCTTCGACTCCATGCTCAATGAAAACGGAGTAGCCAGACCTGAACTCTATCTGGAAGACGAGCTACACATGAATGAAAAGGGTTATAAGATCTGGAAAGGTGTTGTGAGAAAACACTTTGGAATATAAAAGTTCTGAGTTCTGAGTTCTGAGTTCTAAGCAAAAGCTAAAACTCAGAACCTCGAATACTAAATATTAATCTCTTCCGTAAAGCTCTTTACCAGCTTCTTCGTATTTATCTCCGGCTGTCCAGAATAAATCACCACTGTAATTTCCAATTAGGGAAACAGCGTAGATATATGCCTTAGAGTACTTAGTTAAGTAGTCATAATCCAAAGTCTGAGGCTCATCTGCTGGCTGATGGTAATATCGTTTGATTTCATCATTCATTTCCGTATAACCCGGATCAAAAGAAACCGCAGGAACCCCTTTAGCAGCGAAGCTCACATTATCTGAACGATCGTAATAATTTTCTTCTGGCAGCGGGTCATCGATCGCCTCTAACCCGAATGCCGATGCTGCTGTTGAGAATATGTTGGTCACCGAAGTACGCTCAAATCCAACAACAGTTACTTTAGTGACATCATTGTAGCCACCAGTATCAGTATTCAAATCATACACCGTCTTTTCCAATGGAATCACAGGATGCTCTGCATACCAACGACTTCCAAGCAAGCCTTTTTCCTCGGCGTTACAAGCAAGGAATGCTATGGATCGCTTTGGAGGATTTTTAGCTAAGAATTCTGCTGCTGTCAGCATATTAGCCACACCAATACCATTATCTCTAGCACCGTTCCAGATAGAATCACCATCTACCTTGCTCACGCCCACATGATCAAAGTGCGCAGTAATCATGATAACTTCTTCTTTCAACTTAGGATCAGTTCCTTCGATGTATCCAACCACGTTAGGAACTTTAATCACGTGATTTCCCTGGCCAGCAATTTCTAGTGAGGCAGTAGTTCCTGCAGCTAAACTTTCAAAATACGAAAGCAAATCACCTTCCTGATCAAGCAACCAGGCAGATGGGAATCCTGCTTCTTTCTCTTGCCCTTCTTTTCCATCATAGAAACTGAATTTCTCTCCTGAGAAGTAATATTGTATCAACTTCCACGGATATCTTCCAGGCTTGAACAATTCCACCAAAGCCACAGCACCAGCTTCTTTCACAGCCTTCTGCTTCTGAATGGTATATGGTGTAAGTCGTTCATTAGGATTTCCATTCCCTGTTTTTGCGACTACCACTTTACCTTTAAGATCAAGACCTTTCAAGTCTTCCTCTAGACCATACCCAACATAGATAACTTCACCGTTAAAGGCACCATTTTTTGCTGTGTAAAAAACCATATCGGTTTCCAGCTCAAATGACTTATCACCTACAGTTAGATTTGCCTTCCTCAGACTTACGGATTTCATTAGAGATACCTGCTGAAAATAAGATTCCGCTCCAGGTGCTCTTTTTACCCCATAAGACTCAAATCTTGAAGCAATGTACTGAGCAGCAATTTCATTTTCCACGGTTCCTGTATTTCTACCTCTCATTGCATCGGAGGCAATAAAATACAAATGACTTCTAAGCTCTTCCTTATCTACTTCTGAGTTGATGGTCTTAACCAACTTCTGTGCGTTGACAGAGAGCATGGCACTGACCATTAGGGTGAATAAAATAGTTGTTTTCATTAGTGTTGTCTGGTTTAAGCAACCGTGAAAATATAAAAGGATTGTAAATTTTGGAACAGCCCTTTTGCAACCGGCTGGTTATCAAGTTGAATGGCATAAAAAAGCCCAGACTTTAGCAGCCTGGGCTTTCCATATTTTGAATAATGAATATTATTTGAATTTAGGATGCTTCATTCCCGGGAAGTTTTCCTCGAAGAAATCACCATAATCGCTGATCGTTTGCTTCATGTCTTTTCTTAGCCAAATAATACCAACAAGGTTAGGCAAAGTCATCAAAGCAATAGTAATTCCTGACAATGTCCAGATGATTGTAGTATCCTGGAATGATGCGAAGAAGAATGCGATCACATAAACGATTCTGTAGTAAATCACAGACTTGGTTCCAAACAAGAAGGTCATCGCTCTGTCTCCATAATACGACCAACTAATCGCTGTACTGAAGGCAAACAATAACAAACCAATAGAAACGATATATTGGCCATAGTCACCAAAGAAACCTCTATTGAAAGCAATTGCCGTCAACGGAGCACTATGTACCAATGACTCTCCAATAAACTTCAATGGTTTGTCATCGATGATAGATCCGTTTTCAATTGCCACTGTTCCACTGAACAATTCTTCATCGAGCAGTCCGTCATTTTTATATACTAAAATATTGTCAGCAAAACTTCTTGAGTGCAAGAAGGTGATATCACTATTCTGGATTTGACCATTGACTACATTAAGGTTTCCAGAATACACAGGCAGTTTCTCGACATCATTTAGGTGATTATAGATAGACTCTGCGTTGTCTGGATTTGACTCTTTTAAGCTTTGACTTAATATTTCTATTTCAGTGTAGTCAAATTGGTTCATGTGCTTTTCTGACCATGCTCCAGAAGAAAGCAATACCAATCCTGTTACAGTACAAATAATGATCGTATCAATGAATGGCTCAAGAATGGCCACCATACCTTCAGACAATGGCTCATTTGCTTTTGCAGACGCGTGGGCAATTGGAGCAGATCCCTGACCCGCTTCGTTCGAGAACAATCCACGTCCTACACCCTTATTGAATGCAAATGCAAGATTCGCACCGATGAATCCTCCAGTAGCTGCAGAACCAGTGAAAATATCACCGAAAATAGCCATGAAAGATGGTATGATATTTCCAATGTTAGCAAGGATTACTGCAAATGCTCCTATGAAATAGATGATCGCCATACCAGGCACTAGCTTTGATGTTACAGCTGCTATACGCTGAATTCCACCTATAATTACCAACCCTAACAAAACAGCCAATACAGCTCCCGTTACGATCTGATCAATACCAAAAGTGGCAAGAAGCGTACTTGAGATACTGTTGATTTGCGGTAAGCTTCCTGTTCCAAAAGATGAAAGAACAGTAGCAAAAGCAAATATTGCTGCTAACCATTTAAGGTTTACTTTTTTACCACCAAGTTTAAACTCAGCATTCTTCATGTAGTACATTGGCCCTCCAGCCATGGTACCATCATCCAATTTTGTTCTGTATTTGTGAGAAAGGGATACTTCTACAAACTTGGTACACATACCAACTGCAGCCGTTACCAGCATCCAAAACAATGCCGCTGGTCCTCCAAGGTGAACTGCAAATGCTACCCCAGCAATGTTACCAGTACCAACCGTACCTGAAAGTGCAGTGGCAAGAGCCTGAAAGTGTGAAGTGTCTCCAGGTAAATCAGATTTGTCATATTTTCCAGATACGATTCTTATCGCATGCTTGAAAAATCTAATCTGAGGAAACTTCAAATAAACGGTAAAGAACAAACCAGTACCTAAAAGCGCATATGGAAACCACCAGGCACTCCCTATAAAGCTGTCAATTAATTTAAGAAATTCGTTTACTTCTAGCATAAATTATATTTCAAGTGGGGTATTATCAATCCGACAAAAGTAATGATTCTGAACAAAGTATTACCCTTATGGATTTCGTCTTTAATCTCAGTAACTTAATTGCATGATTGGACTCCTGAAAATTCTCCTAAAAACACTCCCCTGGCTCATTGTAGTGGCATTACTTTCATGGATGCTGATCGAAGAAAAAATTGATTTCGGAATCAAGGAAGGATCAAAGGAAGTCTATCAGAACAGCATCCTTACACAGGTAGAAGCAATCGGTAAGCTAGAATTAGCAGAATACCATTTTCAGGAAGTAACAGAATTGAATAAGAATGCTGATTACGTAGAGCTCTTTAGCAGGAAGTTCAAACTTGCTCCTGACGCACGGGCATTGTTGATTTCTCAAGGAAGTGCGGCAGGATGTATCGATCTAACCTTGATGCAAAACACAGACATCAAATTGATCAATGACACACTTCATGTGACTGTCCCTCAGCCAGAATTGTGCTATTATAAAATGGATCTTGCCAATTCGAGATTTTATGATCTCGAAGTAACAAGCCTTGACAAAAAGAAGCGTCAGGAGTTCATGGATGAAATTTATCGCTTAGCTGAAGCTCAAATCAAGCAATCAGCACTACAACTTGGCATCTTGAATCAGACCAGAGAAAATGCACAACTCATTTTAAAACCAATGCTGGAAAAGATTGCAAGTAAGCCAGTTATCTTGAAATTCAAAATGAATGAAAAACTGCCTCCGGAAAACCTATGAGGCAGTGTATTTCATGACTAATTCATAAATGAACGACACGGCCAATTTAGCGGTACGCCCATCATCATACTTTGGCGACAACTCTGCAATGTCAAAGCTGACTACTTTTTCAGAATCCAAAACATGCAAAAACAGCTCTCGGATTATCTCTGGAGAAACCCCAAAAGCTGCAGGAGCACTCACACCTGGAGCAGCCGATGCAGGCATCACATCCAGATCAAGCGTAATGTAAACATGGTCAACTTCCGAAATGAAAGTATCGATAAGCTCCTTTTGGGTGGTCATATTCCCAACAAGTTCAGACTGAAGGATATAATTCTGACCAGCCTGACGGTGCACATCAAATAATGCCTTTTGATTACCGGCTGGATTAATCCCAATTGGCAAATAATGAAACTCACACCCCTGACCTTTGGACTCATCTAGTATCTGCCTAAATGGAGAACCCGAATGCGGACCATTAGGATAAGTTCTCAGATCAAAATGAGCATCAAAGTTGATAATACCGATTTTAGCCTCTGAACCAAGTGCCTGACGAATTCCTGTAAAATGTCCATAAGAAATCTCGTGTCCACCTCCCATCACCACTGGATGATACCCTTTGTCAATCAACCTGGTAACGGAATTTGCCAGTTGCAATTGAGATGACTCCAAATGATCCTGGTCTGTAATCACGTTACCAACATCATGGATTGGATATGCTATATGATCGTGGTGTAGTGCAAACTTGCTCAACGCATTCCTCATTGCATTAGGGCCTTCCACAGCTCCTACTCTCCCTAAGTTCCTTTTCACCCCTTCATCTGACTCATACCCCAACAACACTATTTGCTTAGTTGCAGTAGCAGCTGGAAGAGAATCAATATCTCCTAGCTCAATTACTTGATGCCAATAAAAAGTATCTGGAGTACCTAAAGGATCTATTCGACCTGCCCAGGCTTTCTTATTTCCTTGTTGATAACTCATAGTAAAACCCCCTTCTTCCAGACCATAGTAGGTTTGATTCTTCCTTGATTGTAAAAAATCTCTCGGTAGTCCGCCACAGGAAAAGCAATCATATCCGCTAGATATCCGGCACTCAATCGACCTCTATCAGAAAGACCCAAAGCTTTCGCTGCACGGAAGGTCATTCCTGCCAACAACTCGGCGCTCGATAGTTTTTCATAAATACCCAATATGGAAGCTTGCACTAAAAGATCCCCCATTGGAGCAGATCCCGGGTTCCAATCAGTTGATATGGCCAGACTTGCGCCTGCATCTAATAATTTACGAGCAGGCGTAAAATGCATTCCCAACCCTATCGATGCACCAGGAAGAGCAACTGCAACCACATCTGATGCTGCGAGCATAGTAATTTCCTTATCAGAAGAAGCCTCCAGGTGATCAGCACTTAGTGCTCCATGTTTTACCGCCAACTCACTGCCTCCAGTAGTAAACTGATCTGCATGGACGGTGATGTCAAAGTCAAGCCCTTTAGCTTTACCTAGATAATAATCCGCCAGATCTATTGGAAAAGCATTGTCTTCTACAAATATGTCTACCCGATTACTTAAGTTATTTGCTTTGAGTTGAGGAAGTAGATCATTTAACACCGTTTCCACAAACTCCTTCTTATCCCATCCTTTTGGAGATACATGAGTTGCCAAACAAGTAGGAACCAGATCAAGTGTCATTTCGTTCGACACCTCTTTCACAACTTCCAAAAGCTTTACTTCATGTTCTGGTTCTAGTCCATAGCCTGACTTCACCTCCATAGTGGTAATACCATCTTTCAGCTGACGCTTAACCCTCACAGTTAGGCTCTCTTTGAGATCAATTTTGCTAGCCCGCTGAGTTTTATTGACAGAATCAAATATTCCTCCTCCAGTGGCAAGTATTTCCTGGTAAGTTTTACCTGCCATGCGCATCGTGTAATCTTTTGCTCGATTTCCTCCCCACACCATATGGGTATGACAGTCAACTAGTCCTGGAATCAAAATATGATCCCCAGAAATTTCATGAAATGTGAATTCATTAGTATTTTTAGGGAACGATGATAGTACATCTATAATCTGATCATCCTTAACCACTACATAAGAATTTTCTCTGATCAGAATCTCTTCATCGTTAATCACTCCTTTCATAGGTAGTCCTTCCAGGGTGATAATTTGACGAAAAGGACCAATTATTTGAATGTTGTTCATTTTGCTCGATTAGCTTAAGTGATATACCTAGGCATTAATTTTAAACCTGTAGGCAAGTTAGGTAAATGTGGTTTTTTCGGCATTAAAAAAGGATTTTTCATCGAAACAGACCCCTACTTTTTCTAATATTTAACGTACTTTCATAACACCATCGATTTAGACAGTTTGACAAATGACATTCAGTTGGAAGCTCCGACTTGAAATTATTTTATTAATCACTACTAACAAATATCATTATGTCAGGCAAAGTTGAAAAAGCTTTTGAGACAGCCAAAAAGGAAATTTCCGGACTGAAGGCTATCTCAGCAGTTGAAATTGAATCCGGATTATCACATGGCTCACTTATCGTAGACGAAAAATTCGATCTAGATGCTGCCAGTGCTTACAACGCAGAAGTAATTAAAGCCAAAATAAAGGCTAAAAATGCTATGGGTATGCAGAAAGAGAAAATCGATTTGATGATCATCGAGTTGACTTCTCAAATCCACCTCATACAGCCAACAGATGATGAAAAATACATCATCTATATGGCAGCAGACAAATCATCAAACGTCGGAATAGTTCGTAAGGTGATGAAATCTATTAGTGGTGAAGTACAAGCAGCATTGACCTAATAGCTTATGCTCAAAGAACGATTTGCAGAACAGTTGAATAACTTCCAGAATCAGTATGTCCCTGATGGACATATTGATCTACTGGAAGGTGATGATATCCAAGAGGATAGCCTGCTCGCAGATTTACCACTTATTGACGGTTCTACGGCCATTTATATCCAGAAGAACCCCACGCTTTACATTTACAAGAAAATAACCCCTCATTTGATCTTGAGGATCACCGCCAATGAGAACAGTTATAATGTTGGAATACTTAAAAGCGTAGCTGGAAAAATATCACAATCGATTAGATCAAACGCCATTACCTCCACCAACTAAAAAGGCTACTCGCATGCAAGCATCCGTAAGTTTCCTCGGACATTATGAACTTGAAAACAATGAAG
>CAXEKM010000212.1:0-6232 GCA_963996645.1 uncultured Marinoscillum sp. | reverse complement strand
TTGATCTTACCCGATTGCCGTAGCAGTTTTCGATTTCACTGGCGGAAAGGTTGGTGGTGGCATGGGTAAGCATGTGCTGGCCAATGAACATGTCATACCGGCTTAGAAGGATCTCTGCCATCACATTGGTTTCATTGCCATAATATTTGATGTTGGACTCCACTCCCAGGTCATCGAAGCAGTACGCTTTTGGCGTCAGCTCTCCACTTATCTGATGGAAGGATGCTTTGGAGTATTTGTTGATAATTGGGTAGCCGTCTTGAATGAATTCTAGGGTGATGTCACGAGCAGATTTAATGATGTACTGTTCCTTGGGTGCGAGCATGAATCGTAAAATAGTCATCAGTGAGGTTTTGCCGCAACCAACAGGGCCAGTAAGCAGGATTCCTTTATGGAGGTCAATGCCGTGCTTTTCAGCATTGGGCTTGTCCTGATAGAAGTAGACCAGTAACTTGAATATAATCAAGTGGTCTTCCGGCCATATCCTAAATTTTGGACTAGTGTAGGTTTTGCCCGCTTTCTCCAGAAATTCAAGGCATTTGTCAAATTGGATGATGTTGCTTTGAACATCTTCTTGACTTTGAACGCCTTCCGTCCTTCGGACATCCCGATATTCATGAGGGACAGGCTCTCCCTCAAGGGAGGATTTAAAGCGGTTCCCCATAGTCTTTGTCGGTTCTCGAGTGGAGTTTCCCGGGCTTAGGAGATAACTGATTGTTTCGCTGATCTTTTGGATAAGCATTGAATTTTTGTGCATTCAACATCCAGTTACGGGCAGCTGCTTTCCAATCTTTCATTTTGGTGCGGCCACCTACGAGCCAGCCATTACTCTGGAAGTAGTTGAAAAATTTCTCAGCCTCCACAAACGGATACCCTTTTTCATCAAAATAGATTTGAACATGCTCTTCCAATGGAGGGATATCCGGGCCATAGCCAGCTGCTATCTTTTTCTTTTGCCGCAACTTTTTCCCGACATCAGTCGGGATTTCGTTCGCTAAAGGCGGACTCAACTTTCTTTTCATTTCCAAATCATTTAAACCAGTCTCCATTTTTTTTGATGGCTCATCCAAGTTTGTTTTGTTTTCACTGTTTAAAGAGTTTTGATTGTTTGTATAAGGTCTCAGAGCTATTTCACTTCCATAATCAGTGCCTTTATCGCTACCTTTATCAAAACTGTACAGGTAAATCAGGCTACCTCGATGTGGATTGTATGATGGTTCATATTTGATAAAACCGAAATAATCTAATTCCTTTAGGCACTTGGTGTAGGTATTGACCGAGCCAATTTTTGATAACCTCATCAGTTCATCTCTGGAAACGGAAATAGGGTTTCTGAAAAAGTTGAGGTTCCAGCGCCGGAAAAGGGTCATGTACAAACTGATATGATAGGGCGTGAGCCTTGTGTCAGTGTCCATCTGCTCGAATACTGCTGAGAGGTGCCTGATATAGTTCATGCCCAGCCATACTCTTTACCTCACGCGATTTTGGAACTTATTGGCCTGCAGCATTCCTTGAATGTCTGCATAGTCATAGTATAGGACACCCCCAATTTTGGTAAATGGTAATGTGCCGTTTACTCTGAGATTCTGTAACGTACCTGGAGATATTCCCAGTATTTTTCGAACTTCATAAGATTTGAGCCATTTTTTTGATGGCTGTCCTGAATGCTCTTTGAGTAGTTGTTTTAGGTCTTCAAGGAGTTCTATTTTGAATTCACGAAGATCATCTGTGGTAATTACTTCTGTTGCCATAACTGTTCAATTGTTTAATGAACAGCTAAAGTGTTGCCGTTTGATGAAAATTATTCACAAGACAAACCGAAGTTGTGAAAGATTTTGTGCTATTTATCATCAGCTTCATCCATTCTACGAATGAGACTGTCTTGAAGGGAGTTGATGAACTTCGTTCTACCTGTTTTACGGATGCGGATTTCGAGAAATGTACGGTGGTATTGTCCCAATTCCATTCCAAATACCTCCTCAAAAAAAAGTGCTATTTCCTTGAGGTCAGCTGTGCCATTGTTGAACACACCTCTTGAATGCAGGCCATACATTAATTCAATTAGTGCCACCTTTGATTCTGTCCAGCTTATTTTTCCTTTGGGTTCCAGATAAGATTTATGGTTAGTGATATCATTCATCGATAATTTATTCAATTCATCTTCCAGATAGACATTGAGAAGATCGTTAGCTAAAATATTGGAAACCTTGAAATCGTGACTGGTTGAGAAGTTAGGATCTGTTTCGAAGAAGAAAGAATCGAGAGTGAGACGAATGTCCTGTTTTCCTCGGACAAAATATTTATGGTCAAGATAATTGCTCTGGGTTCGGTAATAACGGTAAAACTCTAGGTTATTGTCGAAGTATTGTTTGAGTTTATCTAATTGAATTTGATAGTACTTTCTTTTCACTTTGATTCCACCATTTGGTTTATTGGTTTCAATATTGAAAACGGAGAGGTGGTAAATGAGCTTACTTACAAATTTTGGTTTTATCTCTTTGAAAAAGTAAATCTCATCTATTTGAGAAGAAAGCGGATCATTAACCAAAGCTTTCCTCAGCTGATTGATAGCCTGTAGTGATGCCTGAAAACTTTGTTCTGATTTTTTTAATATTTGGTCTTCTTCCAGGTCAATCATTCTTAGTTTATCTTCCAGATCATGGAATAATTGATTAAAAGACTCTGGCATTAAAGTTTAGTGTTATCATTTTCGCTTGGTTCTAATCAAAAAGGGAGAAGTGTCGCCCTTCGAATATCTCATGATTCTGGTGGAAAGGAATCATTGTGAGAATTGCTCTACGATCAAAGGGAAATACTTTCCATAGAATGTATTCAAGTAGCCTTCCAATTGACAATAAAAAGAGTCAATAGCTAATGAAGATTACATGGATATCGATGGATCTAATGCAAAATAGGGAAAAGTAGTACTGCACCATTTGGTACAATTCATAAAAACAAAATATCATAAATCTTAATGAAAATATCGTAACAGTGTCTTTCTACCCTGTTTCTACATTTACGTATTGTATTTCAATAACACAATTCTTTTGAAACAAGCCATTACCATATTACTCTGTTTTGTGATTCTTTTCTCCTCGGGAGGCATGGTTTTAGCCAAGCATTACTGTGGAGGTGAACTTATGGAGTTGGCTTTGTATGAAGAGCTAGATTCTTGCGGTGATGGGATGGACAAAACAGGGTGTTGTGATGAAGAGCAACAGGATTTGAGGCATGATGATAATACATTAATCAATATCTATGATTATGAGCCTCAAATACAACCTTTGTTGTATGAATTGGAGTTTTTCTCTCCCCTAAAAATAGCTATATCAAGCGCAATCGATGTAAAGTCAACCCAAGACTTGCATGAGACTGGTCCCGACTTGTTGGTATGGTACCAGTCTTTTCTTCTATAAGAGTGTTGTAAGAAGCCATTGATGTGGTTTTTGTGATTTAGGTCATGAACTGCATTACTATTTCATTTCACATAACATTTAAATAGATAATACTATGCTTAATAAGCTAATCAAGTTCTTTCTGGAGAACAAATTGATTACAAGTTTACTGGTGCTTGTTTTTATTGGATGGGGCATTACCACAGCACCATTCAACTGGAAAATGGATCTATTTCCAAGGGACCCGGTGCCTGTTGATGCGATTCCAGATATTGGAGAGAACCAACAGATTGTTTTCACCACCTGGATGGGGCGTTCTCCACAAGATATCGAAGATCAAATATCTTATCCATTAACTACTGCTTTACTGGGTGTTCCAGGAGTCAAAACTATTCGGAGTAATTCGATATTTGGCCTGTCTACGATTTACATCATTTTTGAAGATGATATAGAATTTTATTGGAGCCGTACTCGGATTCTTGAGAAGTTAAATTCACTGCCAGCCGGGACACTTCCTCCTGAGGTTCAACCAGCTTTAGGTCCTGATGCTACAGCCCTTGGTCAAATTTTCTGGTATACATTGGAAGGTCGCAATCCAGAAACTGGCGAACCAGCTGGCGGGTGGGATCCACAGGAGCTAAGAACAATCCAGGACTTTTATGTTGGTTATGCTTTGACCTCAGCATCCGGGATATCGGAAGTAGCTGCAATAGGAGGATTTGTTAAAGAATATCAAGTAGATATTGATCCTGTTGCTATGAAAGAGTACAATGTTAATGTAGCTCAAATCATGCGTGCGGTAAAGGAAAGCAATCTTGATGTTGGAGCTAGAACTATAGAATACAATAAAGCTGAGTACTTGGTTAGGGGGCTAGGATATATCCAAAATCTTGAAGACCTAGAAGAAGCGGTAATTACTCAGCATAATAACACACCCATTCGAGTAAAAGATGTAGCAGTGGTCAATTTTGGTCCATCTACACGTAGAGGAGGACTGGATAAGGGAGGAGCAGAAGCTACAGGAGCGGTGGTAGTTTCCAGGTATGGTGCTAATCCGATGGAGGTTATTGAGAATGTAAAAGAGAAAATTGAAGAGATATCTCCTGGTTTACCATCTAAAGTTTTACCGGATGGCACAGTTTCCAAAGTGACTGTTGTGCCATTTTATGATCGTACAGGATTGATTAAAGAAACACTCGGTACTCTGGAAGAGGCACTGGAGCATGAAATCCTGATTTCCATAATCGTGGTGATTGTGCTAGTGATGAATATGCGAGCTTCTATCATCATTTCTACTTTATTACCTATTGGTGTATTAATGACGTTTATTGTCATGCGCTATTTTGGTGTTGATGCCAATGTAGTAGCATTATCTGGAATTGCTATAGCAATTGGGGTCATGGTAGATGTTGGGGTCATTTTTGTAGAGAATATTGTAAGGCATTTAGAGATGCCTGAAAACGAGGGTGTACGAGGCGTCAAGCTGATGACGGTAGTTTATGATGCATCAGTTGAAGTTGCTTCTGCAATTATGACGGCACTTGCGACAACTATTGTTAGTTTCCTTCCTGTCTTTGCGATGCAAGCCGCGGAGGGTAAGTTATTCAAGCCACTGGCATTCACAAAAACTTTCGCTTTATTGGCTTCTTTACTGCTTGGACTTATTGTTGTCCCAGCTTTGGCGCACACCATTTTCTCTATCAGGTTTGATAAAGCAAGGTCAAAAAGAATATGGGCGATTGTGATTTCAGGATTAGGACTGGTACTTCTGATCGTCTATGGCAGTTTACCGGCTATCGCATTGATCCTTTTTGGAGCTAATAACTATTTTGAAAATAAATGGCCGGAGAAATGGCAAGTTTGGCCTAATAGAATAAACACGCTGATCATACTATTGACGGTAGTTTATTTTCTCAATGGAGCGTGGATGCCATTAGGAGCTCAAAATAGTTTTTTTGTCAATTACCTATTTGTGATTGTAATAGTAAGTGTAGTACTAGGCCTCCTACTTACAATTGTACATTTCTATCCTGTTTTACTTCGGTGGTGTCTGGAACATAAATGGCAATTTTTTCTGTTGCCAATCTTTATACTTCTATTTGGGCTTACATCCTGGCAAGGATTTGAAAAGATATTTGGTTTTGTTGCCAACGGAGCAGAAGCAGCTGGATGGGAATTGCGTCAAACTAGTGGTTGGCAGGCCATGAATGAGCGGTTCCCCGGTGTAGGAAAGGAATTTATGCCACCCCTTGATGAGGGATCTTATCTGTTGATGCCAACTACTATGTCTCACTCAGGTATCGAAGAGAATATTGACGTGATAAAAAAAGTAGATGGCTTTGTTGCTCAAATTCCCGAAGTGCAATCGGTTGTGGGTAAATGGGGTCGTGTAAACTCTGCATTGGATCCTGCGCCAATTTCCATGTTTGAAAATACCATTAACTATAAGCCGGAGTATATGGTTGACGAGAACGGCCATCGCTTACGATTCAAGACCGACATGGAGGGAAACTATCTTTTAAAGAATGGTGGCACCTATCATCCGGAAAAGGAAGGTTTCAGGGTAGTTGACAAAGACCAACTCATCATCGATAAGAAGAATGGAGAATACTTCAGGCAGTGGCGTGATCATATCCAGTCTCCTGATGACATATGGGCTGAGATTGTAAAAGCTACCAATATACCTGGAATGACTTCAGCACCTAAGCTTCAACCTATTCAAACACGTCTGGTTATGCTTTCAACCGGGATGCGGGCACCTATTGGTATTAAGGTTTTCGGGCCTGATTTAGAAACCATTGAACGAGTGGGGTTGCAATTAGAGAAAATACTACAGC
>CAXEKM010000211.1:0-4302 GCA_963996645.1 uncultured Marinoscillum sp. | reverse complement strand
GAATCTCCTGTATCGGCATACAAATCTGCCAGCGGTTCATGAATACCTCCAAATTCACAAGCAAGCATTGATAGAATTTGATCGTTAGTCAAGGGATTTACAATTGTTGCAATCCAATTTGCTAGTTTTTTAGCAACCTCTAAAGCTTCCGTATTGCCACAATAGTGATAAGCATCGCGTAAACCTGCGAGGGTTTTATGTTCATTATACCAGGGCACCCAAATCCCATTCAAATCAAATCCCTGAGAACGAATATTTCCTTTTGCTACTTCTTCCTCCAATATTCGTTTACCATCAGGAAATGCCCCAATGAATCCATCACCATCAGCTTCCTGACACATTTTTAACTCATTCACTATGTAAGTGACGCGTTCCTTAAAACGCTCATCGCCTGTGGAAGCATACATCAATGCGCATCCACTCAAATAATGACCTAGCGAGTGCCCAGATATAGTTTCTGCTTCCCAACCTTCATAATGATCAGCCTTAGGCTCCAATCCGGCTGCTTTTCGAAAGTTAGCCAACAGTCGATCAGGCTCATAAGCCAACAAACTCTGTTTATTCAGGTTCATGGCATGCTGAAAGGGTCCATCCAACATTCTAACATTCTCTAATGATGCCGCTCGGACCTCAAAAATTTGATCGGATGAATTCTCATTCTTAGTGGGTGAACATCCAATTATAAGGGCTACAACTATCAGGCAGCTTAGCTTAATATATTTCAACTTCATGAATTCCACTGGCATATTCTTTAGGTAATTGAAGTTCAAGGCGAACCGATTGTGTTTTTACTGATTTAAAATCAACTTGATTCCATTCATCTTTCTTTACATCATACTTGGCCTGAACAGGTAGCCAGGCATCACCTTTCTTATACTTCACCACCCAACTAGCTGGAATCCGGCATCCTCCATCTGGTCCATCATCAAACCAATAAACTTTGACTCCAGAGATGGATTTCACCTGATCGAAATCAAACTGAACCCATTCTGTCGTATCCTTTTTGGGCCACCAATGAATAATAGAATTCGCCTGATCCGATGAACTTGATGGAAGTAATTGATCCTTAATGGCATAAGATCTTTTATTTTCTGATGTAGTGATATTGCTTTGGTAAACGATGGTTGGAGCAGGAACTGGAGTCACAGCATCTTGGGTATAAGGCAACCAAACACTCATTTCACCTGCTCCTCTGTTGTTCCATAGATGATATGGAATTAGTTGTACGGTTTGAATTCCCTCAGCTGCCATTTGACCATCCAACGTTTTTCGAACTGTTTTACTTTCTCCTGAAAGAGCGATGATTCCTCCTAATTTTTGGGATTGAACAGGACTCCAGATTTGATTTTCATCAAACACCTGTCCCAAGGCTTTGCCGTTTGGCACATCAGGCCATTCTACACAGTAAAGTAGCGGCCCTCTTTCTACAGCATATTTCTCAAGGTCAGCAGTAACTTCAGGTCGCGCCTTTATTTTATGAACTTCAAATGGAAACTTGATTTGAAGGAGATCATCTTTCCAAGATTTTTCCAACTGGATATACCCTGCCTTATCAACTTCAAATTCTTGTATTTGTCCATTGACCATTAATTCTATGGAAGGTTTTGTCTCATTGAGATAACTATACAATCCACCCGGAGCTGGCTGACCATTTATATAACCAGGCACTCGTAAATGAATGGTTGCGTTGGATTCTTTTTCAGATTTGACACGTAACTCAACATTTCCTTGCCAGGGAAACCCACTTTGCTGACTAATCTCAACTTCGCTGTTACCAGTCAGAAAGGTAGTTTGGCTGGAAACATAGAGATTCACATATAAGTCATTTCTCTTTTGCGCATAAATGTAGCCAGGCATGGAAGGTAAGAAACGCGATACATTGGGAGGACAACACGCACAACCAAACCATTCGCTTCTCGCATGCTGACCATTGGAGGCCAATGGATTTGGGTAGAAAAAGTGATCTCCTGATAAGGAAACACCGTCCAAAATATTGTTGTACATCGTGCGCTCCAGCACATCAATGTATTTGCTCTCGCCTGTCATCAGGAACATGCGATGATTCCAAAGAGCATTCCCTACCCCTGCACAGGTTTCGCAGTATGCAGTCATATTCGGCAATACAAACGGATCATCAAACCCTTCATGATTCCCTGTAGCACCAATTCCACCATTGATATAGTATTTGGTTCCAACCACGTCATTCCATATGGCTTTGATGGCTTCAGTATAGGTCGTATCTCCAGTGATTGCGGCAATATCCGCCATGGCAGTCCACATGTAAGTAGCACGCACTGAATGTCCCACTGCCTCGCGTTGATCCACCACAGGAATGTGTGACTGGTCATAGGTTTTAGGCTGACCTACACCTGGCTTTCCTCGTACATCCAGAAAGAATTTGGCCAGATTTAGGTATTTCTCATCACCAGTTGCTCGATAGAGTTTCACCAAACCAATCTCGATTTCCTGATGCCCCGGATAGTCTTCTAATTTGCTAGGACCGAAAACATCATCTACTAAATCTGCGCTTTTGATAGCGACCTCAAGCAACGAACGCTTGCCGGTAGCTTCATAATGTGCCACCGCTGCTTCATACATATGTCCCAGGTTATACAATTCATGGCTCAAGTCATGCACCAATTCCCAACGCTGACTACCCGCCCATTCATGGACTGGTTTCCCAATGGTACGATTGGTATAGAGATAACCGTCTGGCTCCTGAGCTGCTGCAATGAAGTCAATCAATGAATCGATCATTACCTCCATTGCCGGATCCGGAAAAGTCTGCAAGCTATAACTAGCCGCTTCTATGATTTTATAAATGTCTGAGTCATCAAATGGGTAGATCGAACAGAATCCACCTTCTGCCAAACCTCCAGCTATTTTAAAATTCTTGATTCTTCCAGACTCCTGACTTTTTTGAACAGCTATCGGGATGGTAACATCATGATTGGTCTTGATCTTTTTTGACCAAAAATCATCCAATACTTCTACTGACTGAAAGGACACAGGACTTATTGGATAACCAGAAACAGGCTTTTCAGAAGCGGGTTGAGAACATGATGTAACTATCAGGTAACTCAACAAAAGGATAGAAAAAAATCGCATCACTGGAAATTAAGTGTTGATTGTACAATTTAACAAACTTGACCGTCTGATCACAATTCCACATTTATTGTGCGCTTAACACTCTTTAACTTTCATTAAGAACCTTTTAACACCTGACTTCCGATTAGTAGCTAAACCAAATTAACAATCTAATTATGAAGCAATTATTACTATCCACTCTCATTTTATTAGGAATTACAGCTACCGCACAACAGTCCGGAAAGATCATCTATGACGAAGTGACTCAAATGGAAATTAACTTCCCGGAAGGCATGGAATTGCCCGAAGGGTTTGAAATGCCAACAGAAAATGTAGCGAACAAAATTCTCTTGTTCAATGGTGATGAGTCTATTTACAAGACCATTCCGCAAGAGCCTGTGGTCAATGAAGTGAAGTCCGAAGGATTCCATTTGGAAATTAAAAATGATATTCCCGAAGATGAGTACTACAAGAATTTGAACAAGGGAAGTAAAGTCGAAAAACGAGATTTTCTAGATCGCACCTTCCTAATGAAAGGAGACTTGAAAGCTTTCCAATGGAAAATCGCACCTGAGCAAAAGAAGGTACTGGACTATATGGTGCAGAAAGCAACCACTACTCTCGACACCATGGAAGTTATTGCCTGGTTTGCTCCACAAATTCCAGTAAAAAATGGTCCTGATAAATTCGGGCAACTACCTGGAATGATTCTAGAAGTAGAAATTCCTGATCTTCAACGTGTGATCACTGCCAAAGAAATTACGCTGGGAGATATGAATGAAGAGATCATTGCTCCAAGTAAAGGAAAGAAGGTTTCAGACGAAGAGTTTGAGCAAATCAGAGCGGAGAAGCTCGCTGAAATGCGTGCACAGTTTGGTGGAAAAGGCGGTATTTTCATCCAGACGATAGAAAATTAATACATGCGTCTTCATCTATTAGGATTGCTCCTCCTCGGGATAAGTACATCTGCTTTATCCCAGCGAGTGGCCATTCAAGGAAAACTACTGGACGAAAACAACGAAGGTCTGGTAGGAGCTACCGTCACACTGCAGAATCAAAGTGATTCTGTAATGGTAGCCTTTAGCGTGACTGACTCAGAAGGCAACTTCTCGATGGAAAAAGCTCCGAAAGGAGATTATGTACTGGTAGGATCATTTATTGGGTATGAACCATTGACTCAAAAGCTATCCATCACTGATCAAACACCAGAACCGT
>CAXEKM010000210.1:0-3465 GCA_963996645.1 uncultured Marinoscillum sp. | reverse complement strand
TAAAATCTACTCTGCTTTATTTAACAGATTATTGATTGTTTGGTTAAAGAAATCTACAAATTCTGCAATTTTCATGCTTCCCTGATCTCCTTTTCCATGTGCTCTTAGAGAAACAGTACCGTCTGCAGCCTCTTGTTCCCCAACAATCAACATAAAAGGTATCTTCTTTATCTCAGCATCTCTAATTTTCTTACCTATTTTTTCATCACGCTCATCAATTATACCTCTGATGTCTTGCTCTTGAAACTCACTGTAAATTGATTTTGCATACTCATGGTACTTCTCAGAGATTGGCAATACAGCAATCTGCTCTGGAGCTAACCACAGTGGAAAATCTCCAGCCGTACTTTCAATAAGGATCGCAACGAAACGCTCCATAGAACCAAATGGTGCTCTATGAATCATTACTGGTCTGTGCTTCTGGTTATCAGATCCTGTATACTCCAATTCAAAACGTTCTGGTAGGTTATAATCCACCTGAACAGTTCCTAGCTGCCAGCTTCTACCCAAAGCATCCTTCACCATGAAGTCCAACTTAGGACCGTAGAAAGCAGCCTCACCGTATTCTACTACCGTGTTTAAGCCCTTTTCATCAGCAACTTCCTGTATTTGCCTTTCAGCCAAATCCCAGTTTTCTTCCTTACCAATGTATTTTTCCGGATTGTTCGGATCACGTAATGACACCTGTGCGGTGAATTCAGCAAATCCCAATGCGCTGAACACATACAATACCAGGTCAATTACTTTACCAAACTCATCCTTCACCTGCTCTGGTCTACAGAAAATGTGCGCATCATCCTGAGTAAATCCTCTTACACGAGTTAACCCGTGAAGCTCACCACTCTGCTCATATCGGTATACTGTACCGAACTCTGCGAAACGAACTGGCAAATCTTTATAGGACTTTGGTGAGGATTTGTAAATCTCACAGTGATGAGGACAGTTCATTGGCTTTAGCAAGAACTCCTCTCCTTCTGCAGGTGTATTGATTGGCTGGAAAGAATCTTCCCCGTACTTAGCATAATGACCAGAAGTCACATAAAGTTCCTTACTACCAATGTGTGGAGTAACTACCTGCTCATAACCAGCTCTTACCTGTGCTTTCTTTAGGAAGTTCTCCAATCTTTCTCTTAGGATTGCTCCTTTTGGCAACCACAATGGAAGACCTTTACCTACCTTTTCAGAGAAAGTGAACAAGCCAAGTTCTTTACCGATTTTACGGTGATCTCTTTTCTTAGCTTCTTCTAATAACTCAAGATGTTCTTTAAGCTCTTTCTGCTTAGGAAAAGTGATACCATATAGACGAGTCAATTGTTTTCTCTTCTCGTCGCCTCTCCAGTACGCACCTGCAACATTCAATATCTTGGCTGCTTTGATGAATCCTGTATTCGGAATATGTGGTCCTCTACACAAGTCAGTGAAGTTACCTTGAGTGTAGAAGGTGATCTTACCATCCTCCAGGTCTTCCAAAAGCTCTAGTTTGTACTCATCACCCTTCTCCTTGTAGAAGTTGATAGCATCTTCTTTACTTATATCTTTTCGAACGTACTCGTTTTTCTGACGAGCAAGTTCAAGCATTTTATCTTCTATCTGCTGTAGGTTTTCAGAATCAAACTCCTGATCTCCGAAATCCACATCATAGTAAAAACCACCATCAATTGCTGGTCCAATACCCAACTTTACTCCAGGGTATAACGCTTCTAAAGCTTCAGCCATTAAGTGGGCAGACGAGTGCCACATCGTAGCTTTACCATCTTTATCATTCCATGTCAACAATTGAAGTGTTGCATTGTCATTAATTGGTCTGGTGGCATCCCAAACATCCCCATTAACCTTAGCCGCAAGTACATTTCTCGCTAAGCCTTCACTTATACTCAATGCTACATCCATGGCTGATGAGCCTTTTGGATATTCCCTTACACTACCGTCTGGTAAAGTGATCTTGATTTCACTCATTATCTTCTGTTCCTTTCTTAGGTGACACGTCCAAAACAGGGATCTTTTCCTCCTGTTCTCTTAAACTTCGCAAATATGCAATTTTTCGCCCAACATTCTGAGCTCCTTGTTGAGCAATTGAATTAGTAGAATCTTCTTGTAATACCAGGCCATACAAATTGTATGAACTACTGAGCCAGCCTCGGTTTTCGAGAATGGATGCTTTTCTTAAAAGTGCTGTTACACTACTGTCTTGCCAAACCAGTTGATTCACCAAAGCAACGGCGGAATCCCATTGCAATGACTTCTCAAACCAATCAATTCGTTTCATTAATACTGGAGATGACAAATCGCCTCGTAAGACATCATGTGCCTTCTCCAAATCACCCATTTCATAATAAACGTCTCCGATGATCAGCTTCTGATCCAGATTGGTACTATCCAACTGTTGGTAAGCCAAAACTTTATTGGCACGATCAGGATAACCCAATTTGATTAACGCTGGAATATAAAAATCCAGTAACTGACTATTATCCGGCTTGATCTCAGCTACTTTTCCGTAAGCATAGACCGCTCGGGTGCTATCTTCTAGTTCCAAATAATTATTGGCTGCAAAAATCAGTGCTTCTACATTTTGCGAGTTGTCCTGAATGTAATTCCAAAGCAAATACTTGGCTTCAATATAGCGACCCAATCCCAAATAAGCGACAATTCTCCAACGATTACTCCCATTCAATTCACCATTAATGGACTCCCATTCTTCAAGTATATTCAATAACTGCTCGTAGTAATGGTATGTCTGGTAAAAATCGATGGCATACTGTACCAGCTCATACGTCAACCCGTCTTCCTTCTTTAGGAACAGAATATCTTCTGTTACATCTTCTGGCCATCGCAACTCTTTACTCACCAAAAGTTTACGCTTACGAAGCGAAAGATTACTCTTATTAGCAGCTAATTGCTGATTGACCTCATTGAGCGCTGTTAAATAATAGCTAACATCAACGTTGACCGACTCAATGGGATATTTATTGGTATCGGAGCAGCTGAATAAGGAGAATACTAAAAATGTTAATGCAATAACTGGTTTTCCTGACACTACAGTATGACTTTAATACTGAACTTCAGACCAAATTTACTAACATCAGGTCGATCTAAGTAGGTCAAACGGTGAAATGCTTCAACAGAAAATATTTTTAGGATGTTTTCCACCCCATATCCTACTTCCATATACGGTCTTCTATCGAATTGACTAAATGGTATAATCTCATTCCCATCAGCATCAGTGGAGTATTGTACTTTGTTGATATTGACCGGATCCAAACCTCCATAGAGCATGTTCGCACTACCAATCAAACGCCATTTTAATTTCTTCATTAGAGGAACTGCATTGAGAATAAATCCTTCAAAGGAATGACGATACCTAAAGTCAATGTATTTATCCGTGCTAAACTCGAAGTAGTTCATCAAATTGTAAGCAAAGTCTACATAGAAGTTGGTTTCGTTACCAATGGTGTTGTACAATAAAGG
>CAXEKM010000209.1:0-2443 GCA_963996645.1 uncultured Marinoscillum sp. | reverse complement strand
ATCCAAAAATGTCTTTCACTTCAGGGTTGATCTTCATGGTAGGAAGTGCTTTTGGAGTTCTGCTCAACTGAAGCTTGGCCTGATCGAAGTGATTGCTATACAAATGTGCATCCCCAAATGTGTGGACAAAATCTCCTAACCCAAGATCACATACTTGTGCAATCATCATCGTCAATAATGCATAAGACGCAATGTTGAACGGAACACCTAAAAACACATCTGCACTTCGCTGATACAGCTGACAAGAAAGCTTCCCTTCTGCCACGTAGAACTGGAATAAAGAATGACATGGAGGCAATCCAGACTTAGCCATCACCGGGATATCTTTTGGATTCCATGCAGACACAATCAATCTTCTGGAATCAGGTTTATTTTTGATATCCTCAATCAATCCTGAAATCTGATCCACTCCTTCGAAGTTTCTCCATTGATGTCCATAAACTGGTCCAAGTTCTCCGTATTGTTTGGCGAATTCATCATCAGTTTTCACTTTTTCAATGAATTCCTTCATGAACGCCTTCCACTCATCAGAATACTTCGGATACTTCTCTTCTAGATCATTCTGTTTTAAGTAGCTCTGGTATGGCCAATCATTCCAGATGTTCACGCCATTTTGAACCAGATATTGAATATTGGTATCGCCCTGAATAAACCACAACAACTCATGAATGATGGACTTTAGGTGTGTCTTTTTTGTAGTAACCAATGGAAAACCCTCAGCCAAATCAAACCTCATTTGATAGCCAAATACACTTCTCGTTCCGGTACCTGTTCTGTCTGACTTATCAACGCCATTATCCAGAATATGCTGCATCAAATCGAGGTATTGTTTCATTTTCTTAAGTTCTATGTTCCAGGTTTTGAGTTGTATGTTCTAGGTTTAAGGTTCGGAGTTTTGAAGAAACATAATACGTAAAACTTTAAACTGTGAACATGAGTTATTTGGCTAAATTAAGAAGTTAACTACAGAAAGCTGGAACCGATCATCAATAAGTACTACGAAAAATTCAGAAGCACGAAATTCAAAGTGACGATCATCCTAATTTGGGTTGCCATAACGGGCTTTCTAGGCATTCAAATGACATCACTGAACGCAGATTTTGAATTCGAGAAGTTCTTCCCAACTGATGATCCGGATATTGATTTTTATGCTGACCATCTTCAAAAATTTGATTACGATAATGATTATTTGATTTTAGTCTTAACCAACGAAGAAGGCGTATTTCAACCTTCTTTTTTGGAACAAATACTAAACCTATCAGAATCGATCGAACAAATGGAGTCGATCAATACGGTGTTTTCTTTGGTGAATGCACAGCTTCCGGTAAAAGGTCCTATGGGTTATACCCCTATCCCATTAATTCATTTAAAAGATCCAAACCGATACCTTGCTGATAGTCTCAAAATAGTAGAACATCCTGTTTTCAGAAACTTTCTAAGTAAGGATGCCAGATCACTCTTGGTTCAAATCAATCACAAACATTTATTGGACCCCAATGACTCCAAAGCGCTAAATGAAAAGCTTCTAGAACTATTAGAAGAGTCAGGCTTGAACTATCGACTCGCTGGAAAAGTGATCGCTCAAGAGTCTTTTGTGGGCTATATTCAAAATGATTTTGTCTTATTTCTCGCTGCTGCTCTGGTATTGAGTTTTGGATTGTTGATTGCAATATTCCGTTCATTGAAAATCGCATTGATGCCTTACCTGGTGAGTTTGACAAGTTTGATATGGTTGTTGGGAATTATGTCATTACTTGGGTTTTCAATTACCATCTTAGGTTCCTTAGTTCCTCCGGTAATCTTGTTCGTCTCTACTTCGGACAGCATTCACCTGATCAATGCGTTTAGAAATACTTCAGAAAATGATCTTGTAAATAGGTTACAATCAGCCGTTCAAAAGGTTTTGATCCCAACCCTTCTCACATCTGTAACGACAGCCGTGGGCTTTTTCAGTTTGTGGTCATTGGACACTACTCCTATTCAGGAATTAGGGCTTTTTGCAGGTTTAGGCATCTGTATTGCCTTTATGGTCACCTTTGCTTTCGGACCACTATTGATTAAGAAGAGCTATCCACCTGAGATTCGATCCAATAAACTTGAAGCTTTAGGTCATTGGGTTTTAGGCAATCAAAAAAAGATTGCATTTTTCTGGGTCCTGTTAATTGGTGTTTCCTGTTATGGTATCTATCTACTCAAAACAGACGCATACCTTTTAAAAGACCTTCCAGAAGACTCACAGGTTCGACAAGACTTCACCTATGTAGATCAGGAACTTGGAGGCTCCAAGCCCTGGGAATTAGCCGTCTGGCCCACTGATTCCACCAATTCACTATACGATGAACGAGTAATTAGGGAAATAGCAAAAATTTGTTGAGGAGGACCAAAGTTGTGACGAAAAGCTGATCGCCGAGCAGATGACATTCTGCCTCCCACCACTGAACCT
>CAXEKM010000208.1:0-3789 GCA_963996645.1 uncultured Marinoscillum sp. | reverse complement strand
GGTGGATTGATTATGTTTTTTATTGGTTTGGAAATGGTGCTTGGTATTCATTTCTTCAAAGCGGATGAATCAGATCTTTCTTCTTCATCCATTGTTCCATTGGCCTTTCCATTAATTGCGGGAGCTGGAACCTTGACTACTTTGATCTCACTAAAAGCCATTTATGCGACTCCAAATATTTTGGTAGGTGTACTATTAAATTTATTGTTCGTTTATCTAGTGTTGAAGACCTCCGGTTGGCTGGAAAAGAAGATCGGTACGGCTGGCTTTAATGTATTCAGAAAAGTATTTGGTATTATCTTGTTGTCTATCGCTATCAAGATTTTCAAAACCTATTTATTCCAATAAATGATTACGATTTACACAGACGGAGCAGCAAAAGGAAATCCCGGACCGGGTGGATATGGAGCTATTCTGGATTACAAAGGAAAGCGTAAGGAGCTTTCTGAAGGATTTAGAAATACAACCAACAACAGAATGGAGTTGCTTGCTGTGATCAAAGCATTGGAGGCAATCAAAAAACCAGGATGGAATGTTCTGGTTTACTCTGATTCCAAATATGTGGTGGATGCTGTGGAGAAAGGATGGCTTGCTGGATGGGTGCGCAAAGGATTTAAAGGGAAAAAGAATCCCGATCTTTGGAAGCGCTACCTGGAAGTAAGCAAGCCACACAATGTCAAGTTTCAATGGGTGAAAGGGCATGCAGGTCATCCAGAAAACGAACGATGTGATGAGTTAGCGGTAGAGGCAGCTGAAAGCTTCGATTTGAAGATTGATCATGAATTTGAAGCCAATCAGGAAGATACAGGAATGTTCTAAAAGATAATACCACCCCAAGCACTGCAGAGCCAATCTCACAATGCTTAAAGGTGGTACCCAACCAGCTACATAAATTTCTTTCCACCAATTAAGAACAATTGAGTCAGGATTTAAAATAAATGTTGTGAACGACACGATTTCTGTGGAGTTTGACATCTATGCCGGTGTGAATGATGTTATTTCAGGGGTTAAAGTCCTAATTAACCGATGGTTTTTATAGAGGAGGTTAGCGCCTCTGCGTACTTTTTAGAAATAGGAATTTTAACATCATTCAAGAAGATAGCTACAGGGTTAAAGCTAGTGATGTGTTCTATATTCACAATGAAGGAGCGATGAACTCTCATGAACATGTCTGTGGGTAGTTGATCTGAAAATTCTTTTAATGTAGCTCTAATGAGATGCTTATTGTTCATCGTGTGAATTTCCAGATAGTTATCATCTGACTTAATAAAGAGAATGTCTTTCAAAGCTACTTTTACATATTGAAAATTCTCCTTAACAAAGAAGTGATCATTTTTTACAAATGTTTCGACCTTGTCAGTGTTTGATAGCTCTCCAAATCGCTGTAATCCAACTTCAATAGCCCCATAAAGGCTTTGTTTTTCCACTGGCTTAATCAAATACCCATATGGAGATGTGTTGATTGCCAGATCTACAGTTTTTTTGTCGCCATACGATGTAAGAAAGATAAATGGAAACTCTTTGTCATCTTTGATTTGATTGGCCAACCAAATTCCATCTTCTTCACCTTTAAGGTTGATGTCAAATAGGGCCAGATCGGGCGGATTGCTTTTTATTTTTTCAAGTGCGGTGGACGCTCTAATGCAGATGTCCATAACTTCATACCCGAGTTCCTCCAGCATGTCGGAAATCGACTCAGCAATGATCATTTCATCTTCAACTACAAGTACCTTAAGTGCTTCAGACATTCTTTTTGTATTGTATGGTCAATTTACAAAAGCGGCGTTGACAATGGAAGACTATTATGTAAAAATGAAAGACTGGTATGTCAGCCAGTCTTCCAAGCCTTAGTATAGCAATAATCTGCTATGCAATAGTATGAAATTTGCTGGTGGCCTTAAAAAAGGTGTGGCGAATGACTTGTTTTCTGGGGTAAAAGTTATGGCTTGAATGACATTTGGAATACTGTTCCTCCCTGGGACTCAAAGCTAAAATCGGCTTCCAATTGTACACATAGCATTTTTACTAGTCTAAGTCCCAGTGATTTTGTTTTACGAATATTCACTCCTTCTGGTATTCCAATACCATTGTCAGAAATAGTGAGTTTTACAACATTGCCTTCCTTGCTAATATTCACACTGAATATTCCTTCTTGTATCTCCTTGAAAGCGTATTTAAATGAGTTGGTAGCTAATTCATTGATGATCAAACCAAGTGGGATAGCGGTCTCTACATCGAAGAGAATTTCTTCAGCGCGTATATCAATTTGTACATTCTTGGAGGTGGACCCGAAAGATCCTTTTATCTCAAGAAGCAATTCGTGAAGGTATTCTTTAAACTCTATGCTCTTCAAGTCATCATTTTCATAGAGTTTTTGATGGATTAAAGCCATAGACCGAACTCTTCCCTGACCTTCTTGAAGCACCTTTTTGAAGTCCTCATTCTCAAATTTTCCTGACTGTAGATAGAGTAAGCTGGCAATGATTTGCAGATTGTTTTTAACACGATGGTGTATTTCCCTCAATAGAGCTTCTCGTTCTTTTAATGATTGTTCTATTTTATTTCGCTGCTCATGTATTATTTCAGAGTTTCTAACGGCATTTTCTTTTTGCTTCCTCAGTTCTTTGGTCCGTTCTTCTACTACAGCTTCAAGTTTTAATCTATTGTATTTCAAATACCGATCCCTGCCCAGAAATAAGAGCATGATTAGTATGAAATAGAATATAAATGCAGTTTCTGATTTGTAGAATGGAGGTTTTACAATTATTTGGATAGAGGATGGCGGTCCCCATATTCCATCAAAGTTTCCTGCCCGAACTTCGAGGAGATAATTTCCAGGTCTTGGGTCTGTCAATGTTACTTGCCAGTCTTCAGTATCGACCCAATTGGTGTTCGTGAGTTCTTTGATACGATAGACGAATTGCGTTTTATCGCTGCATAGTATTTCGGAACTGAAAAAATGAATATCAATCAAATCATCATTATCATCCAAGATGATTTGATGCTGATTGATTAATGACTTCTTGATGGTTTGGTTTTCCCGTTGGATTTCTGCTTCCACAAACTTGACATGAGGAAGTATAGTATCTAATTTGATATCTTCTGGAATCCACATATTGAATCCATTAGGTCCGCCAGCATATATTCTACCACTTTTTCCTTTATGAAGACTACCAGGGTTAAACTGGTCTCCTTGAAGTCCGTCCACCTCATGAAAGTTTGTGAAAGTTTCTGTTTGAGGATCGAAAAGAGATAAGCCTCCGCTGGTGGAGCACCAAAGCCTACCTAGATTATCCATAGCCAGACCCATTACGGTGAGGTGACTCAGCCCAACTTTTACCGTGTATATTTTTGTGTTATTTGATTGATCAATTCGTACAATCCCCTCGTTTGTGCCTGCCCATAAGTAATTCTCGGTTTTTAGCAGAAAATGCGTTCTTATGGAATCAAGGATAGTGTTTGTAAGGCGTGTGTTTTTTGTGTGGATATTGAAATATCTAACCCCTCGACTTCCTCCACACATCAGAGTAGAGTCATCATAAGCGATGATGGTCTCAATAATTTCATATTCATCTTGCGTAGTAAAAAGTTGATACGAATTCATCTCTCCCGTCACTTGGTCGTAGGAAGTAATTCCTCGTTCTGTGCCAATCCAGGTGATGTCATGGTGATGCTCAATATTCGTACTGTAAGTAGAAGGTGGAGAAGGAGCAACTGTTAAGTTTTTGATATGAGAGAATTGGTCTTTTTCCTGAGAATAAATACTCACCCCTTCTGAATAAGAACCGG
>CAXEKM010000207.1:0-10193 GCA_963996645.1 uncultured Marinoscillum sp. | reverse complement strand
TGCAGACTGACGAAGTTCGTTCAAACGCTGATTGATCATGTTGTTGAACAAACTATAAGTTAAGCTTTTCCTCAGGTCTTTAAGCTCTTTAGAACCATCTTCATCATCCATTTTATACACCACTCTTACCATGGTAAAGGACGCTTCTTTATCTTGCTCTATAGCCACATACGTGTCCTCATGACTCGGCACGTCAAATACTTTTCTTTCCTGTGGTTTCTTTGTGTTCTTCAGTTTTCCAAAACGCGTTTTGATCTCATTCTCCATAGCATCTGGGTCCAAATCACCCACAGCTACGATGGCCATCAAATTTGGTCTGTACCAGGTTTTGTAGAAACTCTTAATGGTTTCGTAATCCGCATTTTCGATAATCTCTTTTTCACCGATTGGCAAACGTTCAGCATAGCGAGAATCCTTGAACATAATCGGGAACCACTTATCACGCATACGCTGATCTGCACCTTGTCCTAATCTCCACTCCTCAATTACGACCCCTCTTTCTTTGTCGATCTCTTCCGGAGAAAATTCCAGGCCACCAGCCCAGTCTTCCAACACCTTCAATCCCTGATCCAATACTTCTGGATCACCAGTTGGAATAGGCAGCATGTATACGGTTTCATCAAAACTGGTGTAGGCATTTAAGTCCGCACCAAATTCCACTCCGATAGACTGCAAGTAATTCACCAATTCATTCTTTTGGAAGTTCTTACTTCCATTGAATGCCATGTGCTCCACAAAGTGAGCCAGACCTTTCTGGTCTTCATTTTCTAGAATAGATCCGGCATTTACTGCAAGTCTAAACTCAATCTTATCTTCTGGCTTATCGTTTTTTCGGATGTAATAGGTTAATCCATTTTCCAATTTTCCCACTCGAACATTAGGATCCATTGGAATAGGACTTGTCAAAGGTTTATCCAGTTGACCTTTGATGTCTTTTTCCTGGGCAAAAGTCACAAATGCAAGCGCACAGATGACCACCGCTAAAAGCGTTTTCTTCATTAGGTTGTGAGTTTTCATAGTTAATAATAAGAATTCGTCAATATGGCATTAACAGTTGCTAAATTATAGTATTTCAGCTAATGCTTTGGTCTATTAACTACTTTTCTAGTTAACTATTACATACTCACTTGCCTTTAATCAATAGAGATCGTCACCTGCAGTTCATAGAGTTCAGCAAAATCCATGGCTGTTTCGAGCATCAAGATATTAGAAAGAGGCACTTCCCAGGTGATTTTTAAAACAGCTCCAAGTTGCTGTTGGACTTGTAAAAACTTGAATAGACTGAACAAGGTTTGAATTCGGTCCTTGTTGAGAGAATCCATATTGATCACTAATTCACCTGTCCTGGTGTAGATAACTTTCGTCTTGAACTCTTCAATCATTGGCTGATAGACTATATCGAACTGATTGATCTGGGAAATGGCACGAAGGTTCAAAAAATTGGACGAAATCCGTTCCTTTACTAAGGCTTGAAAGGTGTAACTCATTTGCTGGTATTGGTTTATTTTTCTACAGCAAATATGTCTCCCTAATAACAGCTAACCGTTAACCATGTGTAATCAATTGTTTACTGATTTTGTACTGATTTAACGTTTAGATAAAGGAGATGATATGTAGTGAAAATCACTCCACCTCTTTCATTTGAGGTGAAGTGATGTGTCTTTTAATGATCGTCTTTTCTACAAAGACCTACGATCTCCTGAAAAACATCATGCAATCCCATGATCCCCTGTTTGATTTGCTCATCAGTAGACCTCTTATCTGAAACCAGCTTATCCAAAGCTTTTGTTTCTTTCTGAAGTTTTTTCACAGTAGCCACGATTTCCTCCGTATTGTATTCCATTGGAATCGGCGATTTAGCTAACAAATTAGCCTTCTCTACCAGGTCACCACTTTTAGTTTTTATAGCCTCCAGGTTATCATTCTCTGCCGGATGAAAAGTCTGTGACATGATCACATGGTACTCGTCCAAGGCTGACCACTTTTCAAAAATCTCCTGAGCGGAAACTTGAGAGTAACCCAATACAAAAAAGATAACAGCGGTTAGAATATAATATTTACGATTCATGATTTTTAAATTCTTAAGTTCAATAAGTATCAGGATTTCAATTTGCACCTTTTTATAAGGCACACGAATCCTGAAAAATTGAGGAACAACCCCTCTTATGTCTTGCTATTTGCTGGAACTGGACTTAAGAAATGAACTGTGGCGGCTCGTTCACCTCATCGGCAAACAAGTAAGAGTAATTGGACTGGTAGACTGCCATTGTAGTCACTACGTAGCAGTTAATCTCTAGTGGAATTGATTCGAGCCACTCAAAGAAGAGTGCTGGAGCGTTGTAATTAAAGCTGAAGGATGCATTTTCGCAAGGAACCGATTGATCATTGTAATACTGATAATTACACGTTTTACCACAAATGGTGATCGGTTTATGTGTAAGTAATGAACTTTCTTTCGTATCCTGACATAGATAATTCTTATAACCCGTTTGTAAAGTGAGTGAAAACGAGCTGATGAGAATGACTCCAAGCACCAATATGACGGTCAATCGTTGCACGGTGTAAATCTAGAGAATTCAATTTGATCGACACCATGATTATAGTCAGTACTTAAATAGAGGTGATTTTATAAACACAGCGTGAGTCCTCTGCTAATATGTGTTTGACGCGTTCTACCTGGTACTCTTCACCAATTAGTTGCTTGAAGTTTTTCAACTCGGCTCTGCAAAAACCCTGACACTCCTTAGCAGCAGCACAAATAGGACAATGATTTTCAATTAAATAATAAGCATCATCCTCCCTTTTCCAATCCGCCATGTAACCCTCATTAGATCGAAGTGCTGTTAACTTCTCTAATCTTGACTCCAGTGTTTTATCCATTGATAGAGCTTCCTCATACCGACTGTAGGTACGCTTTTCACGATCAGAAATCAAAAGATTCAAAGCATTTTCCCCTAATAGACTTTTTACCGACTGTAACAAATCAACAGTCACTTGAGCATGAGAATCAGGAAATTTAGCAAGCCCTTTTTCACTCAATGTATAATAAGTAACCGGACGCCCTACTCCTTCGCTTTTTGCTTTACCGACGATCAATTCTTGCTTCTCCAGTTTTAGCAAATGCTGCCTCGCACCTTCTTTGGTCATACCAAGTTCCTCTGCAAGTGAGGTAGCTGTTACTTCTCCATTCATTTTTATAGAGACAAGTATCTTGTTGACTGTAGAATTAATATCCAATGCAATAATTGTTTTATTCAATGTAAAAATAAAATAAAAAGTGAAATAACCACTGAATAAAGCCTTTTCATCAATTTATACAAAGTAATTAATTGTTTTATTTCAATATTTATCAAACCATTTACTTGTTTTATTCGTTCCTCATTATAGATTTGCATAACAAATTAGAACATAAAACAAGTAAAATCATGAGTTACTCATTACCTGAGCTACCATATGCATACGATGCATTAGAGCCTCATTTTGATAAAGAAACAATGAACATCCACCACACTAAGCACCACCAGGCTTATGTTACCAAGCTTAATGCTGCTATCGAAGGAACAGATGCTCCTGCCGATGATATCGAGGCTATTATCAAAAACATCAGCAAATACGGTGCGGGTGTAAGAAACAATGGTGGTGGACATTACAACCACTCACTTTTCTGGGAAATCCTATCTCCAACTCCAAAAAAAGCACCAGAAGGTAAACTAGCAGAAGAAATTAACAAAGTATTTGGTAGCCTGGAGAGCTTCAAGGAGCAATTTAACAATGCTGGAGCTACGCAATTCGGTTCAGGATGGGCATGGTTATTTGTAAAATACAATGGCACTATTGGCGTAACATCTACAGCCAACCAGGACAACCCATTAATGGATATAAACGAAACTAATCAAGGCTTCCCTATACTTGGAGTTGATGTTTGGGAACATGCATACTACTTAAAATACCAAAACAAACGTCCTGATTATTTGAACGCATTCTGGGATGTATTGGACTGGGCTGCAGTAGAGAAGAAATACGAAGAGGTTATTTCAAAGTTGAAGTAATTAGCGTTACTGATGATGAAATGGGCGAAGGGTAAAGCGTTTTTACAGAATTGCTCTTCCTCATTTCTTTCATTTATTCAAATTAACAATACTGGAAAGGGAATGCCTACCGTTTTTTTCATGGTTGTTGAGCTATTTGAAATGATCGATTCCTCAGCCCATAACTTGTAGGCGGCACCCTCTCCTTTTCAAACACCAAAATGCTCACACAACCCAATATCAACAAAGTGGAATCAACGGGCATTATTACCATTGATCCTTTTGACTTCCAGCCTACTGAAGAAAGTGTTCCTTTGGACCTTAAAAACTTTCTTTATCAAGGATTAATTATTCAGGAAAATCATTTTAAAGATCAGTTAGCTCAAGTGGATTGGTTAACGTATCATGACAAAAATGTATCTATTTTTTGCTCTGTAGACACCATCATTCCGCCATGGACTTATATGATGCTTACCAGCAAATTATCAAATCATGCAAAAAGCATTTATTTCGGAACCAATTCAGACCACAATCTCTTGTTATGGCGTGAAGTCATTATATCTGAGAGATTCAATCAGTATAAAGACAAAAAAGTAGTCATAAAGGCGCATGTTGGACTAGATCCATCTATTTTCATAGCTCTTTCTGAGCAACTGATGCCCTTTGTAAAAACCTTAATGTATGGCGAGCCAGGATTACCGAAGGTTATTTGGAAATCGGATCACAAGTGAGTCGTTCCAACTTAAATATTTAATTCAAAAGAGGAAACATCCTCAACCAATATATTGAATGAAAGTACTTCTATTCAACGGCGCTATGGAACGGCAGGAAGGTTCTACTTCCATACGCGTTAGTCAGTATTTACAAGAAAAAGTGAAATCAAAGGGTTTCGAGGTTCAGCAATTTAACCTTGCAGAAGCAGGTATTCCATTGTTTGATACAAGCATCACAACAGTCCCCAGATCTGTGGAATTAATGAACCTTATTTTCAGAGAGGCAGACATTCACATTTGGCTTACCCCACTATATCATGGCAGCATGACTGGAGCTATGAAAAACTGTCTGGATTGGCTGGAGTGCAGTGCTAAACTTCCTGAACCCTATTTGACAGGAAAAATAGTTGGCCTTGTGTGCTGGGCAGATGGTGTACAAGCCATGCAGGGCATTAATTCCATGGATGCAGTAGCAAAAGCATTGAGAGCATGGACTGCACCCCTGAGCATCCCTATCAAACGTGGTGATCTCTTTAATGGAAACGAGTTGTGTCAGGACTATCAGCAGCGTTTTGACATGTTACTGGATGTATTGACCACAGGTCCTTCATCCAACTCTAAAAATTCCATTTAAATAATAATAGAAATTCTGTATGAAACAAGTAGATATCTGCATCATTGGTGCTGGTCCAGTGGGACTATTCGCCGTTTTTGAAGCAGGACTTTTAAAAATGAGATGTCATCTCATTGATGCATTGCCACAAGTAGGCGGTCAATTATCTGAAATTTACCCTCAAAAACCGATCTACGATATTCCTGGATCTCCAGGAATATTGGCTCAGGATCACATCAGCAATTTATTGAAACAAATTGAGCCATTTAGTCCTACCTATAGTTTGGGTGAGCGCGTAGAAACTGTGGAGAAGCAAGCGGATGAAAGCTTTACTTTGACGACCAATGAAGGAACTCAGGTCAAGGCTAAAGTGATCGTGATTGCCGGTGGATTGGGTTCATTTGAACCAAGAAAACCCGCTATTGAGAATCTGGAGATCTTTGAAAATGGTAAAGGAGTAACTTACATGGTAAAAGATCCAGAGCTTTTCAGAGACAAAAACATTGTACTAGCTGGCGGAGGGGATTCTGCGCTTGACTGGACCATCCACTTATCCAAAATTGCTAAAACTCTGACTTTGGTCCATAGAAATGAGACCTTCAGAGGAGCTCCAGACAGTGCTGAGCAAGTTTTTCAATTGGCCAATGATGGAAAGATCAACCTGATTCTAAAATCGAACATTACTCGAATCAGTGGTAATGGTCGACTGAATGAGGTGGTCATTGCAGATCATAATAAAGAAGAAACTGCACATGCCGCAGATTACCTGATTCCATTATTTGGATTGAGTCCGAAACTTGGACCAATTGCTGATTGGGGATTAAACGTAGATCGAAATGCCATTCAGGTAGATACATTTGACTACTCCACCAATGTACCAGGGATTTTCGCTATCGGTGACATCAACACCTATCCTGGGAAGTTGAAACTGATATTGTGTGGATTTCACGAAGCTGCACTAATGGCTCAGAGCGCTTTCAAATTTGTCTATCCAGAACAGAAACTAAGTTTCAAATACACCACTGTCAATGGAGTGAACGCCTTCTAACAACCAGTAAATAGCATACGTAAGCATGATAAATATAATCGTTGAAGATAGAAATGGATCTCAGCAACAGCTGGAGATTCCAACTGACATGGGTCTCAACCTCATGGAGTTTCTCAAAGCAAGTGAATACAATATAATGGCCACCTGCGGTGGTATGGCTATGTGCGCAACGTGTCACATCGAAGTACTGGAAGGACTTGATAAACTAGGTGAGCGAACCGATCAGGAATATGACATGCTGGACAACCTACCGGACGCAGATGAAAACAGCCGTCTGGCTTGTCAGCTACAGTTAAGGTACGAAATGGATGGTATGATCATTAAGATCAGAGGAGAATATTCGTAATAATTTGACTGACATGTTCATAAATCCAAAAGCCCGAATCGCACTGATTAGGGCTTTTTTGTCTATGATACTTTTACTTACTTTTTACTCTGGGCTTCTACTTCTTCATAGTACCTCTTCAATACGAAGAAAGCTTTTTTCTTCTCACCGTTTTCATCGATGAGTCCTTTTCTGTTCCAACCTTCCTGGAATTCGGGATTATTACGTTTTGGTGATCTGAAGTCCACGAGTATCCATGGCATCAAACCCGTGTAATTGTCTGGCATGCGTTTCATCATTTGCACCTGCTCTTCGTAAAACCACTCCTGATACTCTTCACTCCAGCGAGTCATAGAATCTGCATGGAAACCACCTTTAGCTCCTGCACCTGTCTCACTAAACACCAATGGCTTATCATAAATAGTTTCCCATTGAGCTGTTTGACAGTAAGAAGGTAATCCAACATACCAACCTAAATATTCATTGATAGAAACTATATCGGTATACGCTCCTAATGGATCATTGATGGTGTTTTTCTCTTTATTGTAATGCACTTCCAGAGCAGCCGAAACCAATCTGGATTTATCCAGTGCTTTGGCTTCCATGACCAACTCCTTCATGAATTCTGTTCTGGTTTCTGAAACTGGAGTCTCATTTCCAACAGACCAGATAATCACACTTGCACGATTGCGATCACGAGTGATCATTTCATTCAGCTGCCTCTTAGCTTTCGCTAATACTTCTGGATTACCAAAATCAATGGTCCAGTAAACAGGAATCTCTGACCACAACAAGATTCCAAGAGAATCCGCTGCTCTCACAATGTGCTCATTGTGTGGATAATGCGCCAACCGAACGAAATTACTGTTCAGCTCCTGCGCCCAGCCTAGCAATTGCAACGCATCTTCTTTGGAATTGGCTCTGCGTTTGTCTTGAGGGATTTCCTCATGCATGCAGATACCGCGTAAAAACACTTTTTGGCCATTCAATAAGATATCTTTTCCAGATACTTCAATTTTTCTAAAGCCAACCTTGTCTTTCAACACATCTGAAGAGGTACTCAAAGCTATTTCATAACGCTTAGGATTGGTATCTGACCAAAGTTCCACTTTTGACAAGTTCAGTTTAAAAGGAGTCTTTTCACCAGTGTATTCAATGGATGTTTTTGCCTTCAACTCTGGCACCTCGATAGTTACCACCTCTCCTGCTTCAGCACCATTGAGCTTTACCCAGCCAGATACTTCAGCTTTCTTAGTCGTAGGCTTAAGCTGAGCGGTTGGAGTAGTCAACTCCACAAAGTAATCCTCTACAAAAGCACCAGGAGTTTCTACCAACATCACATCCCGAGTGATCCCACCAAAGTTCCACCAGTCTGTATTGACGGTTGGTACTTCATCTTTATGACGCTTATTATCGACCTTCACTACCACATAATTACCAGTCTCCTTAAGTATTTCGGTAGCAATTTCAAATTGGAATGGAGTGAACCCTCCTTTATGTGAACCAAGTTTCTTCCCATTAAGGTAGACTTCAGCCTGGTAGTTCACCGCTCCGAAGTATAAAAAGACTCTGTTAGATTCATCTTTCTTTTGGTAGTCAAAAGACTTCTTATACCAGACCGTACCTTCATAGTACAGGAACATTCTGTCCTGTGAGTTCCAATCCCCTGGCGCCATCAACGTTTGAGCATCACTATATCCATGCTCAATCATGGCTGTTTTATCCCAGGCAACCCCACTATTCCAGTAGGCCCCGGGATCACCCTCTCCCTTTTCCATGAATCGATAATCATAGAAACCCGTTTCATAGGGATCCACTATGTACTGCCACTCACCATTAAGACTTGTGGTCTTACGACCATACACACTGGTCAGGAGCATTTGTGCACTGGAGGTCATAGGTAATAGACTACCAATGACTAGAATAATTAGGGTTGATATTCTCATCATTTTATCTGGATTTGATTTTATGTGTACTTTATACACATAAACGAAAATAGGTCATATTATCGAAATATCAACTATTTTACTTCAATTGTTGCGGCTTTGGCCCTGTCACTGATCATAGATCCGAGATAAGAACTACGACTGTATTTTTCACGATAAGCATCATCAATTTTAGTATTGAGTTGTTCGTCTGAGATCAGCTCAAATTCAACCTTGCGCTCCAAACCAGCTCAAGTGATCTTTCCTGCTTTTTGGCTAATAGCCGACTGATACCATTTGCCTTTAGTTCCATTATAAGCTCTAACGAAAAGTCGATCATCTACAGACACTGACCAAATCCACGTGAGTGTACCAAAAGTTTTACCATCAGCTCTGTATGGAGCGATTTTGAAGTCATCTTTTTGGGATATTAATGCAATATCTTCTTTACTAAGTCCCTCCATCGTTTCTACATTTTATAACCCGGCTCCTTGAATAGGATTTCTTTATTTCCCATGATATCATCTGGGTAAACCTTGCGTTGCCATTCGCTCATCGTATAGTCCTCGATTGATACGGAATAAGATTCATCTCCAAAACCAATCACATCTTGTGCAGCCTTGATAATCGCTTGAGCGAGTTGTTGCTTCTGCTCTTCCGTCTTGCCTTCCAGTAAACTGATCTTGATGTGTGGCATGATTACTTTTTGTATTGTTCGTCCGTTACGTGCTCCATCCAGCACACTACTTCACCATTCACTTCCTCTTGAATAGCGATATGGCTCATAGCTTTCTTATCAGAAGCTCCGTGCCAGTGTTTTTCATTTGGTTCGAAATACACGATATCGCCAGGCTTGATTTCTTCTATTGGACCACCTTCTTTCTGGATCCAACCCAACCCTGACTGCACGATCAAAGTTTGTCCTGCCGGATGTGTATGCCATGCGGTTCGAGCGCCTGGCGCGAAAGAGACTAAACTTCCAGCTCCTTTGGTTACGCCTTCTACATTTTGAAACAATGGGTCTACGATTACATCACCTGTAAACCAATCTTCAGGCCCCTTCATAGAAGGAATCTGACCATTCTTAAAAATTTTCATATTGCTTGTTTTTTAAATGAAAATATAGAGCAGCTTCAATATTGAAACTGCTCACACTCCTCTTCATTGTATGTGTTTCTTATTTAAAGAATACCGGGAATTGGCTTGCCTCACCGTAATCTTTGATTTCTTCCAAACTGTTTAATTTCTCCATATCCTCATCTGAGATTTCAAAATCAACCTCTGCGTTAGACTTCATGTGTGATGGAGTTTGAGTTTTTGGTAATGGAAGAAGACCTAGTTGTAAATCGTATCTGATACCTAACTGAGCTACTGAAACACCGTATTTTTCAGCAATAGCTTTTACTTCTTCATTTTTGAACAATTCTCCGTGACCAATTGGTGAAAACGCTTCAATTAGAATGTCCTTAGATTGAGCATATTCGATCATTTCTGTCGGGACATTGGTGATATGTGCCAAAATCTGGTTTACCTGAGGTTTT
>CAXEKM010000206.1:0-3976 GCA_963996645.1 uncultured Marinoscillum sp. | reverse complement strand
GTCCCCATTATTAATGAACAGCTCATTTTGCTTATTATCTCCAGCAATATCGCCGGAGTTACATACATAAATATCTAACCAGCCATCGCCATTGACATCTGCCATGGTAACTCCTGTAGACCATGCCTTATCACCAGAGATTCCTGCACTTTCTGAAATGTCTTTGAAGTGAAGTCCGCCTTCATTCAAATAAAGCTTGTTGGGGCCAAGATTGGAAGTCAGATATACATCTACTAATCCATCATTATTAATATCACCAATAGATACTCCTCCTCCATTGTAATAATTGCGGTAAGTGTACACATTGAAATCAGCATCATAGTGCAACTTGTTTTCGAAATTAATACCGGTACTTTCACTGGATAGCTTTGTAAAAAGTGTTGTAGGTTCGGTCTCTTTCTTTTCACAAGAAAAAACAATAACAATCCCACAAGCAATAGCTAGTATATTCTTAAACATATCTTATTGATTCTTATAGTCTGGATGATTCAAATCCTTAATATATCCTTGTATGTATTGGTCGTCAATTTTGGACAAATTGATTAACCTGTTTCCATCCAATTTTACCAATGACTCTTCTTGATCATATGGTAGTTTTATTTGTACAAACTCATTTCCACCATACCACCTCTGCAGCGTATCCTGAAGAGCAACCATCAATGAATCACTTGAAAACTTCTTATTCCATGGCGACCAGCCCGAATAAGTAAATGTCAACTTCATGTTTTTGATTTTTTGAGCTTTGTCAAACTCAGGAAAAAACAACATATGAATTGGAGACTCCCCCATTTTATCATTCGGCATGATATACAGGACATTTTGATTTCTTGGTCCCTGAGCTATCAACCCTTTTTTATTCTTCTCCCAACCTGTTTTAAAAAACTCCTCACGAGTATTCCCAAAATAGAACTCTAAAAACAAAGAGTCCTCTTTCACCCCAGACTTGAGCTCCTGGTCTACTAACTTTTCATAAGGCGTGCGATCATCGCACCCAACCACTATCCACAGTAGTAAACCTATTACAAGTAAATCACTGCTTTTCATACACTTCTACCTTTGAATTATTATTTGCTACAATTACCACTTTACGTCCTTCATACTCTTCGATAACAATACCTCTTACTTGATTGATAATGTTACTCAAGTGCACTTTGGAACCAGTACTTTCATCATCCAAAACTAATAGTGGCAAGGCATCATACCTACCAAATTGGGGTTTAACCAAAAACTGATTTCCTCCAACGACCACTTCATTTATATCATCGTTATCCAGATCACCACAGGCAAAGGCATATATTGGCCCATATTGAAGAACCCCAGGAAGCCTTTTAATGCTGAATGAACCCCCTTCATTAATAAGGACAACAGAAGATTTCATATAGGCATCCAAAACAATAGAACTGGCCAATTGCTCCTGACTAAAGATGTCTTCCACCTTCATCGTAGCATAATCTTTATAATACAATAGCTTTTTCTTCAATATTGGCAATTGACTAATCAATTCGTTTTTATCCACTACAGGGTAATACGAGCCATTAATTCTTTCACAGAATATGTAATCATAGGTGCCATTGCCATCAAAATCATTGACATACAGCCTGGTAGAATCCTGGAAGAAGCTATTCAATCCGTGATTCCCTGCCAACACATCTAGGTCTCCGTCTTGATCTACATCCTGAATAGCTAGTGTATGCCACCAACCTTTGGTTTGCCCCAAACCATATTGATTCGTTTGTTCTTTAAATCCGCTTTCTGAATTGATAAAAACTCTAAGATTATCCCAATCGGTGGCGATGATGATATCATCCAACCCATCACCATTAAAATCTGCAACCTTAGAATCTGTAATCATGGATGATTTTATTAATTCCGGGATACGATCTTTGGTCTTATCCATAAAGTGTCCAGCCCCATCATTTTCCATTAAGAATCCGCGAACCTGATCACCATATCTAAATGGATGAAATCGCTCAGTTACGAGTAGATCCTGATCTCCATCAGCATCAAAATCGATAACACTCACACTACTACTACTGAAATATTCACCCAAGAAGTAGTCATTCATTTTCTCAAATGAACCTCCATTGTTAATATAGATTCGATCATTTAGTGCACTGCTACTTTTTGAAAAGGCTCGTCCGCCGCTGGACACATACAAATCCAGGTCATCATCACCATCAATATCTACAAAAACGGCATCCACATCTTCTGAAATTGAATCACTAGCTATTGCAGGAGAATCGATTTTCTTAAATACTCCAGATTTGTACTTATATAAAGCTCCAGGCTGGTTCTTAGCTCCCCCGACATAAATTTCCATCACACCATCTCCGTCAATATCTCCTGAAACAAGAGCCGGGCCTTCATTGTGTAACATATGCGGCAATAGTCGATCTCTATCGAAATCATTAAATTCATTTTCCTGATGGGTATAGCCAAGCTTGATGGCTGATTTAACAAAATAGCCATTTCGACTGGATTTGGAGCGATCATATGAACTAGATGCATCAGCTTGTCTTATGGTTAGTAATTGGTTGGACTGAACCTCTCTTAAAATATTTTGATCACCATTTTCCCAGGTGATCACCACAGAATCTATTTGAGTGATATCTCCAAGGCCAAAATGAATAATTGGCTCAACTGTACTTTGGAATCCCTTAAACGGAAAGTTTTCTGAAGAGAACACTTGATCTCCTGAATAAGCTAATACAAGAGCACCGACTCCCTGGGTATTCTTATCTCCACCCTCCAACTTCAGACGAAGATATTTATGGGTTAACGGATCAGAGTTGTTTTTGTAGACCAATGCTGGCATATTGACATTGTTGATGACCAAATCCAGATCACCATCATTATCCAAATCACCATAAGCACTTCCATTACTAAAAGTTGGCAGACCAAGGCCCCATTGTTCACTAACGTTATCAAACTCAAAATCCCCTTTATTGGCAAACATCTGATTAGGTACGGCTTGGGAAGGCATTAAGTCAATCAATTCCTTAATGACATTTCCATCCTGCTTTAGTTGTGTCTTAATCTGCTGCTCGTTCGCTGTATAGGTGAGGTAGTCCCTATCAAGCAGGTCTTTATAGATCCCATTTGCAACGAAAATATCTCTCAGACCGTCATTGTTCGCATCGAACATGAGCGCACCCCAGCTCCAATCAGTTGCAGAGACATTGGAATATCTGCCTACTTCGACAAATAGGCTGTCATTAATTTTTTGTTGTAAGACGTTTCTTGGGAATTGATGGAAATAACCTTGCCTCACATTCAACTGGTACTTATCCCAATTCTCATAAACCGCCTTGGTTCTTTTACGCTCCACATTAGAAGGAAGCATTTCTGTCACAAACAAATCAGGCTCAGTATCATTGTTCAAATCCGCAGCATCAGCTCCCATTGACCCCATGGAGATACTGGTGAAATAGTCTTCTAAACTTTCTTTGAATCGTTCACCCTTCTGATTGATATATAGATAATCCCGCTCAAAGAAGTCGTTGGAGATAAACACATCGGTCCATCCATCTTTATTAAAATCACTCAAGGTAATTCCTAAACCAAAACCGATGCTACTCGCATAAATACCAGACTCCAGCGTGACATCAACAAACTTTCCTCCATCATTTCTGAAAAGCTTATTACCGCCACCAGTTTCGTCAGGTATTTCTCGTTGGTTTTTAATTAAATCAAATCCCCCTATGGACTTCAGGGAATTGGTTAATACATAACAGTCTAAATCTCCATCCTTATCATAATCGAAGAATGCAGCGTGAGTTGACAGACCAGTGATATCTAAACCATACTCCTTTGACTTTTCTGTAAAGGTGAGGTCACCATTATTGATGAACAATTCATTGTATCTATTAGAACCGCCTGGTTTTCCAGATTTACAAACGTATAAATCCAATAAACCATCTCCGTTAACATCAGCAAATGTTGCTCCAGAGGACCACACATCTGGACACACTACACC
>CAXEKM010000205.1:0-6112 GCA_963996645.1 uncultured Marinoscillum sp. | reverse complement strand
TTAGAGTCTCCTTTGGACATTAATGAAGGCAATGTCACTATAGCTGGACAAAGCGCACCTGGAGATGGAATTTGTCTGAAGAATTATCCATTAAAGGTGAAAGGTGATAATGTGATTATACGCTACATCAGGTCACGATTGGGAGATGATCGTAACGTTCAGGATGATGCCATAAGTGCTAAAAACAATCAAAATTTAATTATTGACCACTGTAGCTTTAGCTGGAGCACTGATGAAAGTGCTTCCGTTTACGATAATGAATTATCCACAGTTCAATATTGCATTATTTCAGAAAGCCTAAATAACTCAGTTCATGCTAAAGGTGAGCATGGCTATGGCGGAATTTGGGGTGGAAAGAAGGCTAGTTTTCATCATAACTTGTTTGCCCATCATAATAGTAGGAATCCTCGTTTCCAGGGTGCTAGATATCATAAAGAACCTGTGAAGGAAATTGCCGATTTTAGAAACAATGTGATTTACAATTGGAGATCCAATAATAGTTATGCTGGTGAGGAGGGAAATTACAATCTCATCAATAATACTTACAAACCAGGGCCTGCTACCGAATCCAAAGAGGATAAGATTCTCGATCCTTATAAGCCCTATGGACATTTCTTCCTGTCAGGTAATGTGTTGATCGGTGACAAAGAAGTCACAGCAGACAATTCAAAAGGAATAGCTGTGAGTAATGAAGATCTCCAACTGGTTTTGCTGGAGCAACCAGTAGAGTTTGCTGAGGTAACTACACAGTCAGCAAAGGAATCATTTGATCTGGTTTTGAAAGAAGCTGGAGCTAGTTATCGCAGAGACCTTGTGGATGCTAGAATTGTAAAAGAAGTTTGTGATGGTACGTTTACCTATGGGACAAATGGAATGATTGATTCTACAAATGATGTTGGAGGTTATCCCGAATTGAGATCAACCAAAGCACCACAGGATTCAGATGGAGATGGAATGCCTGATAAGTGGGAAAAGAAAAATGGATTAAATCCGAATGAGGATGATTCTGCAGGGTTAGGTTTGAATGCTCATTATACCAATATAGAAGTCTACTTGAATGAATTGGTTGAAAGCTAATTTATTAATAATCACCTTTTTGTTGGTGCTGGAAGTGGTGTCCCAAATACCACGTGATACTTCTTATACTGTGCAAAGTACTGTAAAGAAGGTGGCAAAATATTACCCTGATTTAAAGGTGGAAGGAGTTTTGCCTGCTCATCCATATGCAGTCGAAACGAGATCCTTTATAGAGTATAAGAATTTGGGGTATCGCACACTTACAGCGAATATGTTTTTACCAAAAGGTGAAGGGAGGAAACCTGCAGTTTTGTTGATTCACGGAGGTGGATGGCGGGCAGGTGCACCTGATTTGATGACTCCATTGGCTGAGCAGGTGGCCGCAGCTGGTTATGTGGTGTTGGTTCCTGAGTATAGATTGTCTCTGGAGGCCAAATATCCTGCAGGAAAGGATGATTTGATTGATGCAATTGAGTGGTTGAAAAATCAATCCTCAATATTTCAAATTGATACAACTAAGATTGCTGTAATGGGATGCTCGGCTGGTGGGCAATTAGCAGCTTTGATTGGTACAACATATCCAGTGCAGGCTATTGTGGATGTAGATGGCGTGCTAGCTTTCAAGCATCCAGATTCGCAAGAAGGAACTGTTGCTGCTCAATGGCTTGGAGGTACTTATGAGAAGGTGCCGCTGATTTGGGAGGATGCATCAGCTTTGACTCATGTATCTGCTGAAACTCCACCAACGTTGTTTTTAGCAAGTAAGTATCCACGGTTTTTAGCTGGCAGGCAGGAGTATATGAAGGTTTTGCAAGACGCTGGTACCTATGCGGAAGTTCAGTTTTTGGAGGACGCACCACATTCTTTTTGGTTGTTGACTCCCTGGTTTGAGCAGACACTTAATTATATCCTGGAGTTCTTAAATAAAACCCTAATTACGAGCAATTAATACCAAATGAAAGGAAAGATTATAGGAATGAGGTTGATGAGTGTGATGATGTTACTTGCTTTAATGTGGGCTGGCTGTAATGATGAAGAGCCTACACCAACTGAGGTATTGGTTAGTTCATTGTCGGTAAGAGGTGAATTCATAGAGGATGGGGGATCTAGTCAAATGTCTGTGATTGTAACTCCTGAGGATGCTACCAATCAAAAGGTGGATTGGAGTGTGTCCAATCAGGAAGTAGCTACCATCGATGAAACAGGAGTTTTAACGGCTGTGACAAATGGAATTGTTACTGTTACGGCTACAGCTACAGATGGTTCTGCAGTAACAGCTACTAAATCAATTCGTGTCTCTGGAGTTCAGGGACCAATAGTGTTAGTGGAATCCATCAGTTTATCTGTAGAGGATATAACTGATGGAAGAGAGAAGCAATTCAGTGTGGAGGTGCTGCCGGCTAATGCAACAAACAAAGATGTAGAGTGGTTAGTATCCGATGAATCCATTGCGGAGATTTCTGAAGAAGGTCTACTTAAACCTTTAAAAAATGGTTCGGTAAAGGTGAAGGTGGAAGCCAAAGATGGATCAGGTGTTCAGACGGAGGAGGAAATTTTAATCACTGGAGTGGCAGATGTGTCAGATGGTATCGTTGTAGATAACTCCAATGACCTACTTTCAGCAATAGCCAATGCCTCATCTGGAGACAAGATCTATTTAAGAGGAGGAAATTACGCTTTTAGTTCTACTATTTCCTTTAACAAAGATGGACAGGAAGGAAACCTAATTTCATTGATTGCTTATCCGAATGACTCTGAGCGTCCAGTATTTGATTTTTCTGCTATGTCAGAGAACTCCAGCAATCGAGGGATCCAATTATCAGGTGATTACTGGTATGTAAAAGGTATTGATGTGTTCAATGCAGGAGATAATGGGATGTTTATCAGTGGTAGTAACAATCTGATAGAATTCTGTTACTTCTATGAAAACTCCGATTCAGGTTTGCAGATTGGTAATAGGGCTGCCAATAATACGGTGCTTAATTGTGATTCCTATTACAACGCAGATTCTTCCATCGAAAATGCGGACGGTTTTGCTTGCAAACTAGATGCTGGTGATGGAAACAAATTTATCGGATGCCGTGCATGGCAAAATCTCGATGATGGATGGGATGGGTACCTAAGAGGAACGGATAATATCACTACTACTTATGAGAACTGTTGGGCGTTTCTCAATGGGAAATTAAAAGATGGCTCTGTAGGAGGTGGTGATGGTAATGGATTCAAAACTGGTGGAAGTGATGACAAGCTCTTGAAGCATCACGCGGTATATACCAATTGCATAGCGGCAGGTAATGTTGTTGATGGGTTTGATCATAATAGTAACAGGGGAGATGTTGTGTTGTACAATTGTGGTGCACATGGAAATGGCCGGAATATCAATTTTGGTACTGGAAATATTGCCAATTCATTAACGATTAAAAACACCTTCTCATTTGAAGGAGGTGGGGACTCCTATGAAGCGACCACAACGGATATAAGCAATAATGGATGGCAGAATGGTTTAACCACCAATGCCTCTGATTTTGTTAGTGTAGATATTGAATTATTGAAAAGTCCTCGAAAAACAGATGGGAGCTTACCAGATATAGATTACCTAAAATTAGTGTCTGGTAGTGACCTGATAGATCAGGGAGTTAATGTGGGTTTGGATTTTAGCGGCGTTGCCCCTGACATTGGACCATTTGAATTTGAGAATTAAAGATACTAAGGCAGATTAATCCAAGGGGTTAATCAATACCCGACCTCAGGTAGAGGTCGGGTTGTTTACTTAATGTGTACTATTTACATAGAGTCGACTATAATTTCTTAGATTTAGCGGAGTAATTAACCTAGATAAATGACCAAAGAGCTGGAAACATTAGTCACAACAGTAAAGCCTACATCCTACGAATGTACCATCACCGTGGACTGTGCCATATTTGGATTTCAGGACAATGAATTGAAAATCTTGTTGGTCAAGCGTTCGGTGGAGCCCTTCAAAGATTATTGGATGCTTCCTGGTGGGATGATGACCGAAGGGATGACCATGGAGGAATCAGTGAGCAATGTGCTTAATGGTCTTACAGGGATTAGCAATGTTCATATCGAGCAGGTGAAGTGTTACAGTGATGTGGATAGGCATCCTGTAAAACGAGTAGTGACGGTTTGTTTTTATGCGTTGGTCAAGCCTGAAAACCATCCCGTGATAGCGAAGAACTATGTTTCTGATGTGGTGTGGCACTCGGTAAATGAAATTCCCAAATTAGGTTTCGACCACAATACTTTAGCGGTGGACGCTCTGGCAAAACTTCGTCAGAACCTGAAGGAGAACTTGATTTTTGGTGAGTTGCTACCTGAGAAATTTACCCTGAAAGAGCTGCAAGATCTGTATGAAAGCATTCTGGATGAATCATTGGACAGACGCAACTTCAGAAAGAAGATTTTGCAGACTGATTTGTTGCTTGCAACCAATGAAAAGAAGGCAGGAGTGAAGGGTGGGCCGGAACTCTATTCGATAAAGAAAAAGTAGTCATATAGTCGTAATTATATGATAATCTAAAAAATGTGTATTTAGTACACAGAATAATTGTAAATCTTTTAAACTGTGTATAAATTACACAGTAGATATTGTATTGAATGAATAGCAGTCATTTATCATCTGACTGTTGAAGACAAAATAGAAAATTAATTAGTTGACAATGAGCGAGGTAAGATATTCACTAAGTCCAGAAGCCTTTAAGAAATATACGACAGAAGATATTCGTAAAGAGTTCTTGATTCCAGAGGTAATGCAAAAAGGAAAGATCACGGCAGTGTATTCTTTATATGACAGAATGGTGACGATGGGAGCGGTTCCAACAAATGAAGCTATTGAATTGCCTGTTTATGAGGAGTTAACCAAAGCCGAGTACTTTTTGCAGCGCAGAGAAATGGGTATTATCAATGTTGGTGGCAGTGGTAAGGTCACTGTGGATGGTGAAGTATACGAGTTAGCCAATAAGGAGTGTTTGTATATTGGTAGAGCCGCGAAAAACGTAACATTTGTTAGTAATTATGCAGAGTCTCCAGCTCAATATTTCATTAACTCTAGTCCAGCGCACAAAGAATACCCAACCACAAAAGCGACACTTGCAGATGCCAATGAAGTGAATTTGGGAAGTAAGGAAAACTGCAACGAGCGTACGATTTATCAGTTTATTCATGAAGGTGGTATTCAGTCGTGCCAGTTGGTGATGGGATTCACAACTCTTAAGACAGGTAGTATCTGGAATACTTTCCCACCACACACACATTTGAGAAGAATGGAAGTGTACTTCTATTTTGACCTTCCAGAAGATCAGATCGTCATGCACTTTATGGGTGATCCTCAGGAGACTCGTCACATAGCTGTTCACAATCATCAAGCGGTAATATCTCCGGAATGGTCTATTCACTCTGGTGCTGGTACGGCTGCATATTCTTTTATCTGGGCGATGGCTGGTGAAAATCAAGCTTTCACCGATATGGATGGACAGGAACTTAAAAATATTCGATAATGCGATTTGAGCATTTTGCACTGAATGTGGAGGCTCCAGTTAAGATGGCGCAATGGTATTGTGAGCATCTTGGATTGCACCTGGTCTTTGAACAGGATGAACCTCCATACATGCGTTTCCTGGCGGATGAAACCGATCAGGTAGTCATAGAATTGTATCAAAATCCTAATGCTCCAATTACCAACCACTCAAAGAATCATCACCTGGTTTTTCATATGGCCTTTGAGTCTAAAGATGCTGAATCAGACAAACAGAGATTATTAGCAGCAGGAGCATCATTTGTAGAAGAGAAAGGTCCAGAACACGGGACACATTTGGTAATGCTTCGTGATCCGTGGGGAATACCACTTCAGATCTGCCAACGAAAAAATAGATTAAATAAGAATTAAGACTATGGTTTTAGACGATTTTAAACTGGAAGGAAAAGTAGCGTTAGTAACGGGCTGCAAGCGTGGTATCGGTAAAGCCATGGCGGAAGCACTAGCCGAGGCTGGAGCAGATATTATTGGTGTTTCAGCTTCACTGGAACTATCAGGTAGTGAGGTGGAAAAGTCTGTAACTGCTATAGGTCAAAAGTT
>CAXEKM010000204.1:0-7251 GCA_963996645.1 uncultured Marinoscillum sp. | reverse complement strand
TTTTTGCTGATCAAAGAAGACAGCACATCAATGGTATTATCCATCCCGACAAACTGAAATGGAGGATCCATGATCTCGCTAACCGCAGAACTTTTAATCTCTGGATTTTCCAACAAGCTTTTCAACACCTTAGTGTCATTCAAACTCCCCACAAACTCTCCTGCAACATCTACTACAGGCACCTGATCAATCCCATTTTCGTTCATGGTTAGGATAGCCTCTCCAACCGTCAAATCTTTGTTGATAGTTTTCAGATCCGCTGATCCATTTCTGTTCTGAATAATATCTTTTGCTGTGGCAAATTTTCTTGACTCCAGAAATCCGTGATCCTTCATCCAGTTGTCATTGTATATTTTACCCAGATAGCGTGTACCGTGATCTGGCAACAGAATAACCATCACATCATCGTCTTTCAGGTTTTCTTTAGCGTATTCCAGCGCTCCATGAACAGCTGAACCACAAGACCAACCGACAAAAAGACCTTCTTCACGAGCGAGTTTACGAGCCATTACAGCGCCATCTTTGTCTGTCACTTTTACGATATGGTCGATCATATCAAAGTCCACATTCTTTGGCAGGATGTCTTCTCCAATACCTTCCGTCAGATAAGGGTAGATCTCCTTTTCATCAAAGATCCCAGTCTCTTTATATTTCTTGAATACAGAACCATACGAGTCGATAGCCACGGACACGACATCAGCATTTTGCTCTTTTAAATACTTCGATGTACCACAAATAGTACCTCCAGTACCCATTCCGGCAGCATAGTGTGTCACTTTACCTTCAGTATCTCTCCAAATCTCCGGCCCGGTGCTTTCATAATGCGCCTTGGTATTGGACACATTGTCGTATTGGTTGGGGTAGAACGAATTTGGAATATCCTGATTCAATTTCTTAGCTACTGAATAATAAGATCTTGGATCATCTGGCGAAACATTAGTAGGACAAACAATTACCTCTGCGCCTACAGCCCTCAAAATATCCATTTTCTCTGGAGACTGTTTGTCCGCTAAGGTGAAAATACATTTGTACCCTTTAGCCTGAGCTACTAAAGCAAGCCCCATTCCAGTATTTCCAGACGTTCCTTCAATGATCGTTCCGCCTGGCTTTAGGATTCCTTCCTTTTCAGCATCTTCAATCATTTTCAGGGCAATTCTATCTTTTACCGAGTTACCTGGATTGAAGTATTCTACTTTCACCAATATGGTGCCTTTGATCCCTTTGTTTACACTGTTCAACTTTACCAGCGGGGTGTCACCGATAGTTTCGATCAAAGTATTGTAATATCGCATGCGAGTGTCGGTTTTTATTCGAACGCAAAATTAAGGAAAAGCACCTCCTCACCTATTAGATTGAATTCTTTTTCAAGAAGTTCCAATCAAAAAGCCCATATTTAGGTTTATTCTAATATGAATATGGAAAGATCTAGCGACAGCACTAACGAAAAATCACTCAATGTCCACCTGAGACACCTTCAACTCTCTGATTATCCGGAACTAAGAGAAATCATGGAACGCGTCTATGAAGGTGTAGATGATCCCTATTGGGAAAAGATGGATATCAAGCGACTGCTTAAAATTTTTCCTGAAGGTCAGTTATGTATTGAAGTAGAAGGAAAAATGGTCGCTGCGGCCCTGGCAATCATTGTAGACTATAAAAAATATGGTGATAACCACACTTATAGCAAAATCACTGGCAACGAAACCTTCAGCACACATGACGAAGATGGCAACGTGCTTTATGGAATAGATGTGTTCGTTCATCCGGACTACAGAGGCATGCGTCTTGGCAGAAGACTCTACGATGGCCGTAAGGAATTGTGTGAAAACCTTAATCTCAAATCAATTGTCGCTGGTGGTCGTATTCCAAATTATGAAGAATATGCGGACGACATGACACCACGCCAATATATTGACGCGGTAAAAGCCAGAGAAATTCATGATCCGATCCTCAACTTCCAGATCAGCAACGACTTTCACGTTAAGAAAATCCTTAAAAACTACCTTCCTGGAGACTCCAAGTCAAAAGACTATGCCACACTACTAGAGTGGAACAACATCTACTATGTAGAGAAAGAACAACTCATCAATGCGCCAAGAACCTATATCCGAATAGGTTTGGTACAGTGGCAAATGCGCCCATTCAAAGATGTAAACTCTCTCGTGGAGCAAATGGAGTATTTCATTGATGCGTTCGGTGACTATCAGTCTGATTTCATTCTGTTTCCTGAACTATTTAATGCGCCACTCATGGCGGAGTTCAATCATTTGGGTGAACCTGAAGCAATACGAGGCCTGGCCAAATACACACAATATTTAAGAGAAAAATTCACAGAGTTTGCAATCGCCTATAATGTAAATATTATCACTGGCTCTATGCCAGAGATACGTGACGAGCAACTTTACAATGTTTCTTACCTATGCCGCAGAGATGGTTCCTGGGACAGTTATGAAAAGATCCACATCACCCCTTCTGAACAAAGCTCCTGGGGGATGACCGGAGGAAATAAGGTAAAGGTTTTTGATACTGACGCTGGCAAAATTGGCATCACGATCTGCTACGATGTAGAATTTCCAGAAATTTCTCGTTTATATGCCGAACAAGGAGTACAAATTTTGTTTGTCCCATTCTTAACAGATACGCCTAACGGATACAATCGTGTGAGATACTGCGCCCAGGCGCGAGCCATTGAGAATGAGTGTTATGTAGCGGTAGCAGGATGCGTAGGCAACCTGCCAAAAGTGAATAATATGGATATTCAGTATGCTCAGAGTGCGATTTTCACACCTTCAGATTTTGCTTTTCCAACGAATGCTATCAAGGCAGAAGCTACTCCAAACACAGAAATGACCGTTATCGGAGACCTGGATCTGGAACTACTTAAAGAGTTACATGAATTTGGTAGTGTTCGTAACCTGAAGGACCGAAGACTTGACCTATACAACATCAAATTGAAGAAGTAAGATGCAAAATACCACTTTCGTGGTATTGTTTCTGACCGGTTTTTTGCCGACCTTTATTAACAGATTGAGTACACATACTTCTTCAATCCTCTTCAGATTACGCGCCCCTTACGACCTGGCGCGTAATTTTTTTTAGCCAAATGATGAAAAAACTAGTAACAACTTTCGTACTGGTATCACTTACCACGCTGACACACGCACAGGAATATCCCAACTTACAACAGGACAAACCCAAATACACAGATGTGAATAATCACATTTTCAAGCCAGGCACACAGTTTTTCTACCAGTGTGTTTTTGCACAAGAGCCTAAAGACACCATAGTGGTTACCCTATCGGTCTTATCCCTTAAAAAGAGAAAAAAAACTGAAAAGAAAGAGACTGAGATAGGCTTTACTTTCTCAAATGCAAAAAACCGGCTGGAACAAACAGGAATCGTGGAAAACGAAACTAATTTATGGATTCATCCTCCAAGAACCGGCGCATTTAAGATGCTTGAACTTTACCCTTATCCATATATCAAACACACTACCGATTCCTGGGAAGACATGATGATTATTGGCGGGCATTGGATAGACTCTATTGACAACAAAGAAAAAATCAGGCTTGATTTTCACTATGAAAACACTGAAAATCAAGCCATTGAAACTCCATTGGGAAAATTAGCATGTACAATTACAGAAGGTCAGTCGATTGGATTATTAGGAACATATAGTCTAACCAGTTACTACCACCCTTCCTATGGTTTTGTCAGACTTAAGTATCATATCGCACAAAATACTACAGTAGACTTCTGGTTAGTAGATGTCAATTCCAGTGAACCCATAAAGAACCCCCTCGATTTGATTTTGAAAGGCAATTAAATCACCACAAATGATGAATCTCTGCTTTGATGTATTCGTCATAGATCTTCTTCACTGACTTCAATTGATCTTCATTGAAGTCTGGAAGATTAGCAGATTTAATGTTGGAAATCACCTGCTCAGGTCGGCTTGCTCCAGGAATTACGGTACTCACTGCCTCAAAAGACAAGATCCACTTCAAGGCGTATTTGTACAATTCCTCATCACCAAACAAAGTCTTCAGCTCATTGACTGCTTTCAAACCCAAATCCAGTGGCACTCCTGAGAACGTCTCTCCTTTGTCGAACAACTCTCCGTTCCTATTAAAATGGCGGTGATCGTTTTTATCAAATTCCCTCTCTGCTGTCATTTTACCAGATAGCAATCCACTTGCTAGTGGCACACGAGCAATCACACCAATTCCTCTTGAGTGAAGCATTTTCAACAAACTCTCCGCAGGCTTCTGACGAAACATATTGAAAATAATCTGTACCGACTCCACCACTTCATACGTAGCAGCCATCTCAGCTTCCTCCACTTTCTCCACGCTTACTCCAAAGTGACGGACTTTTCCTGATTGCTTAATCTCTTCTAACTTCTGGAAGACTTCCTGAAAGTCATAAACCGGTGTTGGTGGACAATGTAGCTGCACCAAATCCAAATAATCCAATCCGGTATTTTTCAATGCATCGTTCACAAACTCTTCCAAAGCCTCCGGAGTGTAGGCATCGGCAGTATGGGGATTGAGTCTTCTACCGATCTTGGTTGCGATGTACACCTTATCTCGATCTTTTCTAACAAAATCAGCTACTACTCTTTCGCTTTGTTGATCGTCATACACGTCGGCCGTATCTAGGAAATTCACTCCATGATATAGAGCCGTCTGAATGATTTCATCAGCTACCTTACGATCAAAAGAACCTCCCCAGCCACCTCCAACTTGCCAGGTACCAAGTGAGACTTCTGATATTTCCAAACCTGTTCGTCCTAGTCTTCTATAATTCATATTGTGTATGATTCTGTTGTTGATAATACAATGTTAGTAAGTCCATAATTGTTTGGTTGCAATTGGAATCAAACAATTACCTAGTTTTGAATCAACTAAGTTGATTATGATGTAGAGTGACAGCAATAAGCATCTACATCACTAGTGACACCTAGCAAATTAAATAAGATATCAATACCTTCGGGTGAATAATACAACACCATGATCCAAAGATTAGCAATATTTTGTGGTTCTAGTACCGGTAATAACCCCGTTTACAAAGAAGTAGCCTATCAAGTAGGTAAACTATTAGCTGAAAGAGGCATCGAAGTAGTATACGGTGGTGGCAAAGTAGGTCTGATGGGTGTAGTGGCTGATGCTGCTCTGGAACATGGTGGCAAAGTCATTGGGGTGATCCCCGAAAAACTGATGGAATGGGAAGTAGGTCACAATGGACTAACGGAACTACACATTGTTAAAACCATGCACGAACGCAAGGCGATGATGGCTCAGCTATCTGATGGCTTTGTGGCACTACCGGGAGGGATTGGTACGATGGAAGAAATCATTGAAGTATTTACCTGGCATCAGATTGGCTATCACAACAAACCTTGTGCATTCCTCAATACAGCTGGATATTACGACAAGTTTTTCTCATTTGTAGAACACAGCGTATCCGAAGGCTTCTTATCTCAGGAGCAGCACGACGAACTAATTATTGAAGAGACGTTTGAGAAGTTGTTGGGAAGAATCGGATGATGAGGACTCAGTTAATTAGAGAAAAGTGATTAGTAATTAGTGAGAGAATGCTTCAAGAATAATTGGTGTAAGAATCAAATGGATGATTTAGTATCTCTTCTGTTGTTAAATGAATCTAAAACAAGTCGAGTGACTTAATGCTCAAGGCAAATTAAAAAAACTACTCACAAATACGTTATAAGAAAAATACCCAAAATAGGGTATTGAATATAATACAGTTGTCTGTGTAATTTGATTTCTTTTTTAATTAACTAATAAAATTCACCCAATGAGTACAGAAAATGTAATCTCGGCAGAAATCTCCGCAACTGACCTCCAGACAGTAAAGGATGCACTCAGCACTATTCAAAGTACACTAGCCCCTTACCTACTGGCCCTCACTCCAGAGCAACGCAAAACCATTCCAAAAATGAGCGATGGTACAGAACCGTTCGTCAGTAAAGTAATGGAATATGCAAGCAACGACGCACAGTTTGTACCTCCCTATATGGATGTAACAGAAATGAGAAAGGATTTGGATGCTGCCAACCAGCTTTCCCCTATTCTGCGAACAGTGGAACAAATAGAAAGCAACTTGAATGATACCACAATGATGGCAGGATCAGAAGCTTACATAGCTTCTCTGAGCTATTACAACAGCGTGAAAATGGCTGCTAAACTCAATGTACCTGGAGCCAAGCCCATCTACGACGATCTGAAAAAGCGCTTTACAAAAAACGCTTGAGCCTGATCTAGCATAGATCTAGCTGACCTTTAGATATACGTAATGCACCAAAGACTATCATTTGCATGGCAAGCGGCCTGAGACCTTTTGGGTCAAGGCCGCTTATTGGATCACTTTCACTGATATCGCCACTTATCAAAAATCCTTGGACACGCCTTAGAGCATTCCGAGAATTCCATATTCGGGCCTTTTTACTACTTACCCAATTCTTTTATCCTCATTAATGGACCTTGTTGCTCCGGCATTGAACCTTTTTACCGCTCCGTAGCTCCTTTTTGCCTTATCGGCGAGTCAATTTGCTCCATAATCGGTCCTTTTTGCTCCGACGCCGGACCTCAGAGGTTCAAAGCTGAACCTTTGAAGTGGGCAGGGGTACTTCCCTGGTGCTTGAGGGCACTTCGGAAGTGGGTTACGAATGGCTGATTATGAAGAATTCAACCCTGCATACACGAATCTTTTACACTATCAAATGACATCAATGCTACTGTCTCCAAAGAGCTAGTGCATCCGTATTTGATAACTCCCCTGAGCGGTATTTTACACCCCAAAAATCAATGGGACTGGGTAATAGGTGGCTTACAGCTCTCCTCCCACTCCCTTAAACTTATCTACAAACAAAGCGATCTTCTGGAAGACCGTTCGCTTTTTAGTAAGATACTGAGGATTCAAGGGACTCATCTTTGGCAATAGCGCATTGAGCTCAGTTCCGTTTTCACTGGCATACTCTCTTCTCAATGAGGTGGCTATGTAGCGTTTGGCTGCTTCCTCATTTAGGTTTTCGTCTGTGATGAGCTCCGTAGCTTCTGTCTTTTGCTTGCCTTGCGCGTAAGTAAAGAAGGAATCTATTACGCTCGCCTTATCTTCTATGCTGTCCAGCTCGGTTTCATTGATAAAGTCCACCACTAAACTTTCTTTAGCTCTGTTGCCAATACTCGCTCTGATGACCCGGCGGATCTCCTCGATTAAAGATGCCTTGTC
>CAXEKM010000203.1:0-8654 GCA_963996645.1 uncultured Marinoscillum sp. | reverse complement strand
CCTCCATCGTTATTCTTTTCAGGACACTTAAGAATCGGCATCAAATGAACCAGATTCACACCAAGCTCTTCCAGGTAACTCAATTTGTCTTTCAAGCCCTTAAGATCTCCTGCGAAACGATCCACATACAGCATCATGCCCACCAGTTCCTGACTCAATATCCAGTTGGGGTCATCTTCACGCTTTTTATCCACAAGTTTGAGACCTTTATCGCGCTCCAGATATTTGTCAATAAGCACATTGACAAGGCGTTCGAGATGGTCCCAGACATCATTTCGCAGTGGATATAACGTGTGGAAATAATTAAATATGTCTTGAAAATTGGCCGAAAGGCGCATGAGGAAATGCTCATCGAGCTTTCCACTTTTTCCAGAACGCGACAAAATGTCCTGGAGTAACCGATTGGACTCAGGGTTATACACTTCCTTATACTAATACGTTTTACCTATATCACACGAACTGGCTAGCAACCTTCAGGCTTTTTTCCAGCCATGCCTGCTCGTGTCTACGTCGGTCTTCTGACCAACTGAAATTCTTACTCAAATAATCAAATACCGGCTCTATCAACTTCGGAATGGTGTTGATATTGAAATACAACCTTCCTGTTCTCCGCTCGAAGAAGTCCATAATGGAATGAACTGCCTCCTCCTTCACAGTGAACTCCAACTCTGACAAGGCAAGTCTTATCTCAGGATCTTCTTCTTTTCTGGTTTTGTAGTAACCGAAGACGTCCTCAACTTGCTTTCCGTAGTTCCCAACCAAATATTCCGCATAATATGGATCTAGCCCCATCTCGGTAACTCGTCCGCGGACATATGCTTCATAGTTTCTTACCGCTTCTCCGTCTTTAAATCCAGAGCCTGCCAATAAGATTTTATCGGTATTGCAATCAGGAATTTCTATCCCCAACTCTTCTTCCATTCGTTTGCCCAGCTTATCAATGATTCGCTCGGCCATTTTGCGATATCCGGTAAGTTTACCTCCAGCGATAGAGAGCAAACCACTTTCTGATTCGAATATCTCGTCTTTTCGGGATAACTGAGAAGCAGATTTACCTTCTTCCTCAATCAAAGGTCGCAACCCTGCCCAACTGGATTCTACGTCATCTATTGTCAAGTGAACATCTGGAAAAATGTGTTTTACTCCCTTCAATAAGTACTCGACATCTTCTTTATCCGTGCGGACGTCATTGATATTCCCATGATAATCCGTATCTGTGGTGCCAATGTAAGTCACGCGATCTCTCGGAATTGCGAAAATCATACGACCATCAGGCACATCAAAATACACCGATTGCTTTACTGGAAATTTAGCATGCGGTAACACGATGTGAACACCTTTGGTAGGGTGCAGTTTCTTGCCTTTCAATGATCTATTCTTCTCTCTGATTTCATCCACCCAAGGTCCAGCCGCACTAATCGTGTAGGTACTGTTGATTTTGTATTCCTTACCTGTCAGATTATCGCGCCAATCAATACCTCTCACCTTACCCTCGGCATCATAAATGAAGTCTGTTGCCTCTGCATAATTGATGATATCAGCTCCCATTCGAGTGGCTGTTTTTAATATCTCAAGTGTCAAACGAGCATCATCCGTACGGTACTCAGCATAGATTCCTCCACCTTCGAGTTTGTCAGGATCAAGTAATGGCTCCTTTTCCATGGTTTCTTCGTGGGTCATCATTTTACGCTGATCCACTTTCTCCACACCAGCCAATACATCATAAACCATCAAACCAACTGATGTCAAGATCTTACCATAGGTACCATCTTTAATCAATGGCAAGAGCATCTTTTCTGACTTGACCAGATGCGGAGCTAAATGATGAACTACCGCTCGTTCCTGACCCACTTCACGAACCAATGCCACCTCAAACTGTTTGAGATACCTCAATCCGCCATGAATCAGCTTAGTTGATTTGCTACTGGTCCCAGATGCATAATCGTTCTTCTCCACTAAAGCCGTTTTAATACCACGAGCAGCAGCATCCAGTGCAATACCTGCACCAGTCACACCCCCACCAATGATTACTAAATCGTATTGGGTACGATTCAGTTTCTCAATTAATTCTCCTCTCTCGTTGGCGTTAAATCCATTCATATTTCCTTGGTCCAGTTAAATGTTCGCTTGACAGCTTCTTGCCATCCTTTGTATAACTTCTCCCGTGTGGTTTTATCTATGGAAGGTTCAAATTTCTTTTCCGTTTTGCGGACTTTTTTGATTTCATCTAATGTCCAGATTCCTGCAGTCAAGCCAGCTAAATAGGCAGCTCCAAGAGCAGTAGATTCCGTAATGGCCGGTCTGTCTACTTCTACTCCCAGTATGTCGGATTGGAATTGCATCAAGTAGTCATTGGCTGTAGCTCCACCATCTACCATCAAACTTGAGATTTTAATTCCAGAATCCTGCTCCATGGCCTTCTTCACGTCCCGTGTCTGGTAAGCAATGGATTCCAATGCTGCTTTGATGATGTGGTCTTTGCCCGTATCACGAGTTAACCCAAATATGGCTCCTCGAGAATATTGATCCCAATATGGGGCTCCTAGTCCTGCAAATGCTGGTACTAAAAAGACATCATGAGTTTCCACTTTCCTTGCGAAATACTCCGAGTCTGAGGCATTATCCAATACTCGCAGGCCATCACGCAACCATTGAATGGCCGCACCGGCGATGAAGATACTTCCCTCCAGCGCATATGTCAATTCGCCGGTAGTGCTGCAAGCCATGGTCGTTAACAATCCATTTTGAGAATGTTGACACTTATTACCAGTGTTCATCAGCATGAAACAACCGGTTCCGTAGGTGTTTTTAGCTTCACCTGGCTCGAAACATGCCTGACCGAATAGCGCTGACTGCTGATCTCCAGCAATACCCATAATTGGAATGGTCGCCCCACGGTACTCATAATCTCCAAAATGATAGGCAGAAGGATGTGCTTCGGGAAGCATCGATGCAGGAACATCCAACATTTCCATCAATCCCTCATCCCATTTATTATCCACGATGTTGTAAAGCATCGTTCTTGACGCATTGGTATAATCTGTCGCGTGTACTTGACCTTTCGTCAGATTCCAAACCAGCCAGGAATCAATAGTTCCGAAGAAAAGTTCTCCCTTTTCCGCTCGAGCTCTTGCTCCATCTACATGATCCAAAATCCATTTGACCTTGGTGCCAGAAAAATAGGAGTCAATAACTAGTCCGGTTTTATTTCGGACTGTTTCTTCCAGGCCTTTTTCTTTCAATTCGTCACAAAACTCAGAGGTTCTTTTGTCTTGCCAAACGATTGCTCGATGCACAGGCTCTCCGGTTTTGCGATCCCAAACCACTGTCGTTTCACGCTGATTGGTTATACCAATAGCTGTGACATCTCCAGGGTTAATATTGAGATCATTGAGCAGAGCCCGAAGAACCTCAGATTGTGTCGTCCAGATTTCTTCAGCATCATGCTCCACCCAGCCTGATTTTGGGAAATACTGAGTAAACTCTTTTTGTTTGACGCCAAGAATCTCACCCTTTTCGTTAAAAAGAATGGCTCTCGAGCTCGTGGTACCTTGATCAAGTGCTACTATGTAAGCCATGTTTCTATTTTTACCAGAACATTCCCACCACCACTGCGGTGATGATTAATAAGATTACTGCCAAAATGCGGTAATTCTGATACCATGGCAGTCCTTCCAATTCCTTCGTCTCTGCTTTAAACAAACCAACATTCCAGGTAAGAGAGTTCACTACTTCCTCACTTGGAGCGGATCCCATGCTACTAACAACCACATGAACGAGCACACAACTAATCATCAAAAGAGGTGCCTTATGTAGGTAGTGAATTTCAGTAAGCCAAGGAGCCATGTTGTACATACCAGCTACAATCATGAAAACAGAGAATAGCAAACCGGCCATCAACGCTGCAAAAGCGCCGTTTCCATTTGCTCGTTTCCAGAACAATCCGACCAGGAATACCGCAACTACAGGAGGCGCAATGAATCCAAGAACTAACTGAAGGTATTCCCAAAGCGAGTCAGAAATTTGCTCAATATATTGTGTCCAGAATGCGGAAAGTAATACCAAAATAACTGTTGCAATTTGACCAGCTCTTACTAGCTGCTTACTCGTCATATCTGGCTTGATCTTAGTGATAAAGTCCATCGTGATCAATGTAGATGCTGAATTCAGTGTAGCAGAAATACTACTACTCATCGCTGCCAATAAACCAGCAATCACCAATCCAAGAATTCCTGTTGGCAATAGTTTATAGAGCATCACAGGATAGGTCATGTTCGGACAATCCTCCAGATTATCACAAATCACAGACTGACCTGCTTCATTAGTGATGTAATAATTAAGACCGCTAATATCTAAATCAGAGAACAGCACAATCGCCATAACTCCTGGTAAAATCATAATGAATATTACTGGCACTTTCATAAGCCCAGCAAACAATGCACCCCAACGGCCGTGGTTCAAATCTTTGGCAGAAAGCACACGCTGAACCATGAACTGGTTATTGGCCCAGAAATAGAACCCTAACAATGGCACTCCAAACAGCAATCCTGTCCACGGCATATAGGCATCATTGGAGGCGGGCCCCGCCATATCAAAGACATCCTTGGCTGGTTTATCTAAATATCCAGCTCCATGTAATTGATCTAAACCAGCCATCATTCCAGACCATCCGCCGACTTCTACAAAGCAGAAGTAAGTAATGATCATAGAACCGATAATCAACAAGACTGCTTGAATAACTTCAGTATGAACTACTGATGACAAACCACCTGGAATAGTATAAGCAGCAGCTGCAAGAGCCAAACTTATAATGATGAACGTAGAGGAAACCTCAGGGAATATTATTTTAAGAATCAAATTACCAGCATAGAGTCCCGATGCCATGTCGATGATGACATTTCCTATGATGGTAATGAAGGAGAAGTAATAACGTGATCGTACGTCATACCTTTTCTCCAAAAACTCCGGCATGGTATATACCTTAGACTTCAAGTAAAAAGGCAAGAAGAAGATGGCAAAGAACACGAGGACTACTGCTGCCATCCACTCATAGTTATATACTGCAGTGTTCGTTTGATAGGCATCAGATGTTAATCCGATGAGGGTATTGCTACCAATGTTTGCTGCAAACAAGGAGATACCTACTACAGGCCAGGTCATATTACGACCGGCGAGGAAATAATCCTCTGAAGATTGCTGCTTTCCTTTTGATATTCCGTACCAAATTATTCCGAGGATGTAAACCACAATGATGGCAATATCCACAAAACCGAGTTGTACACTTTCCATTTTAGGGTAGATTAAATTGTTTACTGAACTCTATAATAGTAAGAATTAAGCAATTAAACCTACTTTTAGAAGGCGTGTTTTGGTAATATGGAAATGAAAACGATTGTAGATTGAAAATAATTTCTAAATACCAATATCAACCTACTGCAGCTCTTGAATTATTGGAATGATCATACTGACACTTGATCCTCCACTATCGACATTACTGATATCCACCTGACCTTTCATCAAACTCACTCGATCCTGAATATTGGATAGCCCAACTCCTTTATCAATCTGTTTACCAAAACCAACTCCATCATCAGTAACTTTTATGTATAAGTGATCTCCTATTTCATCAAGAATTACCACTGCATGTTTGGCCTGGGAATGCTTCAAAATATTATTAGTTAACTCCTGAAGTATTCTATAAATATGAGTTTTGATACCAAGGCTTATTTGATCCTTAGTCCCTTTTAACTGTACCTGGAAATCAAATTTCACCTCTTTACTTAATGACAATTGCTCATATAGCCTAAGACAAAGATCCTGCAACGACACATTGCCAATGTCTGAAGACTGGAGTTTATGAGAAACTTCCCGAACCTGCGTGGTAATATTCTGAACCTGATCTTTCACCTGGTGCAATCCTTCGGTTAAAAGGTTTTCCGAATTAAAGGACTCTTCAAGATGATTGACTTGCATATTAAGACAAACCAGTTGCTGCACGATCCCATCGTGAAGAGTTCTAGAGATTCTGTTTCTTTCCTGCTCCTGAGCATGCATCAGTTTTTCTAGCATTTGGCCTTCAAGCGTTTTTTTATCTGTAATATCCTCGATGATGCAAAGAACAATCCCGTCAGAATATCGAACAGACACACTACATAATCTTTTCATGATCACCATGTCTGTATAAGAATGCCTGCGCTCAATCTTTGCAATCTTTATTTGCTCCAACAATTCCTGATTCTGAGATTCAAGAACTTTTCTAATGTCGTTTCCAATTACCTGATCTTTGGCTAGTCCAGTGAGTTTGGCTACCTCCCAGTTCCAATAAGCTACCTTCCAGTTAGGCTTAACAGAAATAAAGCCTTCAGGAATGGACTCGATAATCAGCGCCTCTTCCTTTATAGTCTGCTGAAGTTTAATCTCTGATTTTACTTGCCTGGAGACATCCAGAGTAACCGTATCCCAAACGATAACCTCTCCTTGTCTTGTAGGTGTACCTCTTCCATGCAGGTATTTGGTTATTCCAGAACGAGTTGTAATTCGCCAACTAAATTCCCACGGACTCCATTTCTCTGCGGAAGCCTTGACAGATCGTAAAAAATCCCCAAAATCTTCCTTCCAGATTACTTCCCACAAAGCAGCCGCGTTTGAAGTCGATTCTTCTACTGTGAGCTCATACAACTCCTTTACTCCTTCACTTACATACAGCAATTCATCAGACCCATCAGGGTTTAGCTGATACCGGAGTATAACCCCTCTGATATTATTCGCAATATTCTTAAATCGTTCAGACTCCAGGCTATCATCTGATGGTTGGAAAGGAGTGTTTGGATATAGCGGTGATACTTTCATACGGGCAAGTTGGCAGGCTAATTATAGTAAATATTTTGGCAATTTCCTGAATATCACACGTTTAACCCCTGATGATTATCAACTGAAAAACTGATTTTCCAAGATCAACAGGAAGTGGTCATACTTGCCGCCTGCAGCACTTTCTTCTTACCAAGACGAGCAACTTCTCCTATCACAATAATCGCTGGGGAGCCTAATCCTTGCTCTTCTACCTGGTTTTCTATTTCATGTAATTCGCAAATGGATGAGCGCTCATTTTCTTTACTTCCGTTTTGGATGACAGCAATCGCTTCGTTTTCTCCTCGAGCTTCTGAAAAGAGATCAACAATCTTAGATAAATGACGCATGCCCATGAGTATGACAACTGTCGCACTGGATTTGGCTGCTAGGGCTATGTCTCCTGACATTTCCAAACTAGAAGTGGTCCCCGTAATCACCCAAAAGCTCTCATTAACTCCCCTTTTCGTAACTGGAATTTCGCTCATTGCCGGAACGGATATCGCACTAGTTATTCCTGGAACAATTTCCACATTCATTCCATGAGCCCTGGCATGCTCCAGTTCTTCATGTCCTCTTCCGAAAACGAAGGAATCCCCACCTTTCAATCGAACTACATGCTCATACCGTTTGCCATTGTCAACGATCATATCATTAATATAGATCTGCTGGTACTGATGGATCCCTGGCTTTTTCCCTACGTAGACTAACTCACATTCTGCTGAGCAATAATTAAGTAGTACAGGATTTACCAACGCATCATAAAGTACTACTTGTGCCTTTTTTAAGGTGTTAACTGCCTTCAAAGTGATCAATTCCGGATCTCCTGGGCCTGCTCCAATTAAGTATAGTGTTGACATAGTACGTAATTATTTCAACTAAACTACGTATTTTATTTTTATTTCTTAAGTATTATTACGTAGTTTTACGTAAAAATAATTTCATCGATATGGAAAAGGTAATTGTCATCGGAAATGGAATGGTTGGTTACAAGTTCTGCGAGAAGCTCAGAGCCAAAGCCACCGACAGAGAGATTTCGCTTACAGTATATGGTGAAGAGCCATTACCCGCATATGACCGGGTTCACTTAAGTGAATATTTCGAATCTCAGTCTGAAGACAAATTACTAATGGCACCAAGATCGTGGTATGAAGAGCATGCTATCAATCTCAAAACGTCTCAATTAATCACGAACATTGATCGAGCGAACAAGACGATTACCACTCATACAGGTGAATCTGAAAGCTATGATCATTTGGTTTTGGCAACTGGATCAAGTGCCATGGTTCCGTCAATCAAAGGAGTGGATAAGAAAGGAGTTTTTGTCTATCGCACCATCGAAGATCTTGATCAGATCATCAGTTATGCCAAAAACGCAAAATCAGGAGCTGTTTTAGGAGGCGGCCTACTCGGTTTAGAAGCTGCTAAAGCGCTAATGGACCTCAACCTGGAGACCAAAGTCATCGAATTTGCTCCGAAGCTTATGCCAAGGCAACTGGATGATGCAGGCTCCAATATGCTTAAATCTAAAATTGAATCTCTGGGAATAGAAATCCTCCTCAATAAGAACACCAAAGAAATCCATGGAAATGGTAAACTAGATCAATTGGAATTCACAGACGGAACCAGTCTTGAGACCGATATGCTTGTTATTAGCTGTGGTATCGTGTCTCGGGATGAACTAGCAAAAACTTGTGGTCTAGAGACTGGCAACCGTGGTGGATTTATTGTGAATGAGCAAATGCAAACCAATGATCCTGCTATTTATGCGATTGGAGAAGCCGCCAATTACAATGGAATGGTTTATG
>CAXEKM010000202.1:0-4743 GCA_963996645.1 uncultured Marinoscillum sp. | reverse complement strand
CTTGCTTACTCACCTCCAACCCGGAAGTTGGATCCATCATGAGGTCCATTATCAAGGAATCAACATGATGTATAGTGCTGAGAATTTGAATAGACTCTTGCCTAAAATCAGGACTTCCACAAAACTCACCCAATCCTTCATAAGTAACCAGACGATCAGATACCTGATGCCATCGCTGAGTCAACATTTCAAAATCATCTTCGATGCTGACCACTTCCTGTGAAAAAGAAGTTTGACACATCATTAACCATCCTACAATCAATACTACGCTCTTCATGCTACAAAGAACCTTAAAAATGAAGCTTCACTGACTCTCAGAAATTTCGTAATCGGCGCTAAGTATTTTCCCTTAGCCTTGACCACTCACAAGAAATACGATCAATTCAAATAAGCCAACAGCTTATAAGTCTTCACTTTTACCGATAATTGTGATGTTGTGAATAGAAAGTTATCATCATCCATATTGCTCATAGCCATGCTATGTCCTATGCTCCTATCAGTGATGGTGATTGGTATAAAGCGTGTAAAACTCAGAAAAGAGGTAAAGCACCAAATGATGATCGGCATACCTAAAGAAAAGCTCACTTTGATCATCAGCACTCCTGAAACTGCCCATTTACTGGATTGGGAACACGCCAAAGAATTTGAGTACGAAGATGAAATGTACGATGTAGTATATTCTGAATCCAAAGGTGATACCATCTATTACTGGTGTTGGGAAGACCACAAGGAATCTGAACTCAACAAGGAATTATCCTATTTATTTCATAAGTCTTTAGATCAATCTCCTGATGAGGATTCAAACAATGCACTGACTTTAACCTTTTTTAAAACACTTTACCCAACCTACGAATTAAGTTATGACCTTTCTCCAACAGTTGAGGTAATTGATAATCTATTCACTGAATCATCTCAGAACCTTCCAGTAATTAGTCGTTCAATAGATAGTCCTCCTCCTCAATCTTAGTGCACATATCGCTATTGATTATCTGACTAACCTATTTAGAACAACTGCTAAACATTCATATGAAGTATATTATCTCCATGTGGATGCTTTTGGGAGCACTTACTGTTGCATTTTCACAAACAGTAGTCATCACTGATGAGACTACTTCTAACCCTGTGGAAATGGTCATCCTGATGAGTGATGCACCAAAAGCATACGCTACGACCAATATTAAAGGACAAGCTGATATCTCTGGATTTATTAATGCCCAAACCATACGGGTTTATGCCTATGGATACGAAACACAATCTCTGAGTTATCAAAACTTGAGTCAAAATGAGTTTAAAATTCAGCTCAAACAAACCAATATCAATCTGGAGGAAATCGTCATTGCAGCCAGTAGATGGACACAAAGCTCTGGCAAAGTCCCATCCAAGCTGACGGATGTTTCTCCAAAGGATATTGCATTCCAAAACCCGCAAACAGCTGCTGACATGCTGGGTATCAGTGGAAAGGTTTTCATTCAAAAAAGTCAGCAAGGCGGAGGAAGTCCAATGATTCGAGGATTTGCTACCAACCGACTGCTCTATACCGTAGACGGTGTACGCATGAATACCGCAATATTCCGAGGTGGAAACCTCCAGAACGTAATCAACATGGATCCATTTACAGTAGAAAATGCAGAAGTGCTTTTCGGTCCAGGATCAGTAATCTACGGTAGTGATGCCATTGGAGGAGTGATGAGTTTCCAAACTCTCACCCCACAGCTCTCATTGGATGATGAGCCAATCATCAATGGAAAAGCTGTAACCCGATATTCTTCTGCAAATGATGAAAAAACGGGACATTTTGATGTGAATTTCGGATGGAAAAAGTGGGGATTTGCAACGTCATTTAGCTCTTGGGACTATGACAATCTTCGTCAAGGAAGCAATGGACCTGAGGAATATATCAAACCATACTATGTACAGCGGATTGATAGCGTAGATCGTGTGATCACTCAAGATGACCCTTTACTTCAAATCCCAACAGCTTACAGTCAGAAGAACCTGATGCAAAAGGTTCGGTTCCAACCAAATAGCAATTGGAACCTGGAATACGGATTTCATTATTCAGAAACCTCGCCTTATGGCCGATATGATCGCCACAACAGAGTCCGAAATGGAACAGCTCGCTATGCTGAATGGAATTATGGTCCGCAAAAATGGATGATGAATAATTTGTCGATCTCCAATTACACAAGTAATGCACTGTACGACCAAATGACTATTCGATTAGCACTTCAGCAATTTGAAGAGAGCAGAATAGACCGATCTCTTAATGGTAACACTCGAAGCATCCGTAAAGAAAAAGTAAACGCCTATTCACTAAATGCTGATTTGGTTAAAGCGATTACCACACAAAACACGCTGTATTATGGAATCGAATTTGTCTTAAACGATGTAAATTCTTCTGGCATTGATGAGGACATCTCAACCGGAACAAAGGAAACCGGACCATCCAGATATCCGGCTTCTACCTGGCAATCCATGGCGCTGTATGTAAACGATGAGCATCAAATCACGCAAAAAACGACCGTTCAGACAGGTTTGCGATATAATCAATACCTACTTGACGCTACTTTCGATACCCGTTTCTATCCCTTCCCATTTGAGACAGCTTCTTTGAACAATGGAGCATTGACAGGAAGTCTGGGAGCAGTCTTCAGACCAAACTCATCTACAGTGTTACGGATCAACTTTGGAACAGCTTTTAGGTCACCAAACGTAGATGACATGGGAAAAATCTTCGATAGTGAACCAGGTTCTGTGGTGGTGCCAAATCCTAATCTTGAAGCAGAGTATGCTTACAATTTGGATATTGGCATTGCTAAATTAATTGCCGACCGATTGAAGGTAGATGTTACAGCCTACAAAACGATACTCAACAATGCGCTGGTGAGAAGAGACTTCACACTGAATGGTCAAGACAGCATTCTCTACGATGGTGAAATGAGCAAAGTCCAGGCAATCCAAAACGCAGCAAAAGCAGATGTCTATGGATTACAAATAGGCATCAACTTGAAGATGTTTAATGGTTTTCGTTTCAACTCCGACTTTAACTTCCAACATGGTGAAGAAGAGTTGGATGATGGAACAGTTAGTAATTCACGACATGCTGCACCATGGTTTGGCGTGAGCAGAATTACTTATGAGTACGACAAACTGAAATTGCAGCTTTACGCGCAATATCAAGGTGAAAGGACTCATGATGATCTGGCAGAAGACGAAAAAGGTAAAGATGAAATATATGCTAAGGACAGCAATGGAGAAACCTATGCTCCTTCCTGGTATACACTAAATCTGAAGGGGCAGTACCAGTTAAGCAAAATATTGATGATTACTGCAGGTATGGAAAACCTAACGGATCAGCGATACAGACCCTATAGCTCCGGAGTATCAGGAGCAGGAAGGAATTTCATCCTTTCGTTAACAGCCAAGTTCTAAATAAAGCCCGTGAAAACGGGCTTTATTAATACTTAACGGAATCTTGACCACTCAGCCATTTTTCCTGTTCATCCTCTAAATTTATTGCTCAAACTTCATATGAATACATGTTCATATATAATTGTATACACTACCATTTTAACTAAATTATATTATGAGCAAAGACATCTATCATATCGAAGGTGTAGTCAAAACCATTCTTGAAGGAAAAATAATCCACGTAATCTGGGAAAAGCTTTACAAGCCGGAAAATATTTACGGAAGCTGTGAAGCACAATTAAAAGAAGTAAAAGCAGGAAACGCAGAGATTGTGATTATTGACATGCTAAATGCTGCTGGAACTCCCCCCACTGAATGTCAAACATGGTTCGGTGATGTTCTATTCCCAGGATTTCGCCTAAACCCAAATTTCAAAGGTCTCATCAATGTTTTACCTGAAAGTGCTATCATTAAAATGGGAGCAAACAGGTGGAAAAAAACTGCTGCTTCCAATGATATGGGATTTGAAGTATATGAAACAAACAGTTCTGATTCCGCAAAAGAATTAGCCAATTCTTTACTTTAAAAGCTGTTTTTATAAGTTAACGGCATCTTGATGACTTAAGCAATATGCTCATTCAGCCTGTATAGTTCCGATGAAGTTGACCATGATGGATCCAGTGCGTAATTTCACATCAGCGTTAAGGAACCAGCTATAGAGTAACCATCAAGCGCTTATCAACCATCGATCTTTAAGATTCACAAAAAAGGCCGTCCAACCACGGCCTTTTTTTATTGCTTTGGCCCTGGAGCTATTTGAGCATCCTTGGGCATTTCAAAAAGTTGTGGATCAGATTCTGCAGTAGCCAATGATATATTACTAAACAAGGCCTCTCCTCTAACCTCCCCAATCATATCATTCTTGTAAACATGCCACTGAAGCAAGGTTGGCAATTTCAGTCCATTGACATCCTGCCAATTAGAATACTTGATCAAATTGAATCGATCACTTGGCTCTCCACTGCGATAGGTAGATGTATACATCAACCATTTCATTTGATAGGTTGTTGGATCATACCAGATGATGTAGTTATCATCAGGAGAATCTCCTGTTGACTGGTCATAACTTATTTTCACACCCGATAATTGCTCACCTTTAAATTCCTTCGATTCCTCTACCTGGTAAGTGATTCCAGGATCGCCAAGAACAAAAGGCATGGCGAAGAAGTAGAAGTACAAATTGTGATAGAAACGAGCACCACTTGCATCTATGGTATCTGGTGTGACCCAAACTTCACTTCCATCAAAACCTATGGTTCGTTCGGCATTTTG
>CAXEKM010000201.1:0-2423 GCA_963996645.1 uncultured Marinoscillum sp. | reverse complement strand
GCCTGGTGGTGGCGGATACATCGCACAGCGTATGTTTGCAGCCAAAAACGAAGATCATTCCATCAAAGCAGTTCTATTCTTCAATGCAGCACATTATGCATTAAGACCTTGGCCATGGATTATCGTGGCATTGTGCTCATTGGTCGTATTCCCGGATCTGGACAGCTTCAGAACCGCCTTTCCTAACTCAGAAAGCATTATTAATCATGATTTAGGTTATCCTGCCATGCTAACTTTTATTCCATCTGGATTATTAGGTATAGTGGTTACTTCTTTGATTGCGGCATATATGTCTACCATATCAACGCACTTAAACTGGGGCGCATCGTATATCGTCAACGATTTTTACAAGCGATTTGCCAAACCAGATGCTACGCAGAAAGAAATGCTGAATGTCGGACGAATCATCACCGTGATCCTGATGATTCTCACCATGATCTTTGCCCTTTTACTTGACAATGCTTTAGGCGCTTTCCAGATCTTATTGCAGATAGGTGCAGGAACCGGATTGATCTTTATTTTGAGATGGTTCTGGTGGAGAGTGAATGCAGCAAGTGAGCTGTCGGCTATGATCGTCAGTTTTGCCATTGCTATTTATTTTGGACTGATTCACACATCACTTGGATTCGAACCATTAGCAGATTGGATGCAACTCGTCATTGGTGTAGGAGTTACTACAGTAACCTGGGTAGTTGTCAGTTTCGTTACTAAGCCGACCACAATGGAAACCATGGTAAAATTCATCAACCAGGTAAACCCTGGAGGCCCAGGATGGAAGTCAATTGTTGCTAAAGCAAAAACTGAAGGCTACGAATTGACAGGCAAAACCGATTCATGGAAAGTGCCGATAGGTATTCTCTGCATGATTGCTGGTACGGTGGGCATCTACTCTTTCCTTATGGGAACTGGATTGTTCATTTATGGAGAGACTCTCAATGCATCTCTATTGATGGTGCTTGCAGCTATTTCGGTTGTCGTATTAACGAAGCTTTGGCCTAAACTTAGCTAAACCATGTCTCAGCATATTTTAGTGGTGTGCCCTAATCCGGCAGTGGATATCTATGCCCATTTGGATTCATTCGGAGTGGGTATTCCTAACCGCTTAACAGAAGAAAAAAGATACCCGGGTGGAAAAGGTCTTCATGTGGGTATGGCCTTAGCAGAACTTGGTTTTGAAGTAACTATAGCAGGATTCTGGGGTGGGGAAACAGGGCAATGGATCAAGAAATCCTGCAATCAGTATTACCCAACCATTCAATTCATCGGACCGGAATTAGAAGAGTGGAACCGGAGTTGCTATACATTCAAGTCTAAAAGTGAATTTGATGATACGGAGATTCTAGGAACAGGGCCAACCATCACCAATCAAGACTTTGAAAATCTAATAAAAGCAGTTCAATCTTCACTTGAGAAGGTTGACTATATTGCTTTATCAGGCTCCTGGCCAAAAGGATCACCAGAAAATGGCTATGCATCCATAATTAAACTATGTCATCAGGCAAACAAACCGACCATGCTGGACTGTACTGGAATACAGCTCAGCAACGCACTTCAGGTCAAGCCAACAGCAGTTCATCTTAACAGAAAGGAAATCACGGAATTCTACGGCTGTGATTTTAACGAAGCAAAATCCATAATTTTAACAAGTTGTGAGATCGCTGCTATTACGGATGGCTCAAAGGGACTACATCTTCTCAACAAAGATCAAAGTTTTCATAGCCTTACTAAAGTCGATCAGGTGATTAGCACGATCGGATCGGGTGATTGTTTAACCGCGGGAGTTGTAGCCGGGTTAGCTCAAGCAATGAGCCTACAGGAGGTAGCCAATTTAGGTGCAGCTTGTGGAGCTGCGAATTGTCTGCGTGAAGATTTAGGTATGCTTAGGAAAAGCGATGTTGAAATGCTTTTAATGCAACTCGCTCATTGATTTCAAATAACACTTGACATAAAACGGTATTTTTCGGATTTTTAAAACAAAAAATGAAAAAGTCACTCCTCCTTCTTTGCTTTTGCATTTCCATTATTACGTATGCCCAGGATTTTGACCATAGCCCTATTGGGTTGGAAGGTGAAATTGAGCTCTATGCGGAATTCAAACTCAACTATTCTGAGTCCCATGAACAACCACTCTGGGTAGCTTATTACCTGACTCAAACCGAATTAGCGTTACCAGGTAGAGATCGTGCCTCCAGATTTATTACGGACAGTAACATCAGCACAGGTTCAGCCACCCACGATGACTATACCAACACCGGGTATGATAGAGGACATTTATCTCGCGCTGAATTCAATAAACAAACCGAACAGTCTTATGAAGAGTCCTTTCATATGTCCAATATCAGCCCTCAGATTGGAGCCAATTTTAATCGTACAGGCGGAGACTGGTATAACCTCGAAGAACTAGAAATGGACATTGCCTATGG
>CAXEKM010000200.1:0-7928 GCA_963996645.1 uncultured Marinoscillum sp. | reverse complement strand
GCTCCGAGGAATAGAAGTTTATGCCACAGCAGGTACGGAGGAGAAGCGTGAGCTGCTTCGCAAAATGGGAGTGAAGAATGTCTATGATAGTAGAACCATTGCATTCCATGATGAAATCATGCGTGATACCAATGGCGAAGGTGTTGATTTAGTACTCAACTCACTGAGTGGAAAAGCAATCATTCAAAGTATCAAATGTCTAAGACCGTTTGGACGATTTGTTGAAATCGGCAAGACGGATATCTATAATGACATGAGTCTGCAGTTGAAGCGCTTTGGTGATAACCTTAGTTACTTTGCTGTAGATATTGATCGATTGATGGCTCAGCGTCCTAAAAAAGCAGCTGTACTGTTTAAAGACGTAATCGAGTTATTCGATAACAAAGAGGTTCAACCACATCCATTTACATCTTTTAAAATCAATGAAATCCGTGATGCCATAGATTTCATAGCAAAAGGGAAGCACATAGGTAAAGTAGTACTCAATATGGAAGATCAGGAAGTTACAGCATTGCCTGCGGCTAAAATGAGATTCTCAGAGGATAAGAGTTACATCATTACTGGCGGTGCTAGTGGGTTTGGTTTAGAGTTAGCTAAATGGATGGCTGACAATGGCGCGAAACACCTTGCTTTGGTGAGTAGAAGTGGTCCTAAATCAGAATACGATTTTGGTTGGATAGAGCAGATGGAATCTCGCGGTGTAAATGTGATGATCGAAAAACTGGATCTTTCTTCTTTGGAAGAAGTGAAAGAAATGGTCATTCGAGTGAGTGAATCAGCTCCTGTTGGCGGAGTAATGCATGGAGCCGCAGTGCTTCAGGATTCAACCATTCAGCGATTGGATAAAGACTTATTTGCAAAGGTATTTGTGCCGAAAGCTATGGGAGCATGGAATCTGCATTTAGCTACTGAAGATTTAGATCTGGACTTCTTCCTGTCTTTGTCCTCTATTTCAGCGGTGTTTGGTTTGCCTGGTCAGTCCAACTATTCGTCAGCGAATAACTTCCTGGATAAACTCGTTCAGTACAGGAAATCGAAAGGGTTGCATGCGCAGAGCGTGAACCTGGGGGTTCTTGGTCAATATGCGGGTATGTCCAAAGAAGGTGGTAACGTATTGAACGTTCTGGAGAATCAAGGATGGTTGCCATTGACTATGAAGCAGGTGACAAGCAAAATCGAAAGGATCCTTTTGGAAGGAGATGTTGTAAGGATGGCTGCCAATATCGATTGGTTAAGATTCCGTGACTTCTTCCATCACTTGAGATCTGATGCTAAGTTCAAAGCGTTGCTTTCTGATGAGAATCTTAAAGTTGGTGCTTCCAAAGGAGGAGGTGAAAGCTTGAAAGATCAATTGATTGCAGCGAATGGTGAAGGCAAGAATATTTTGGCGGTTAGTCTGAAGGAAGCTTTGGCCAGAATACTTGGCACAACACCAGATAAGTTGGATGAAAACAAATCCATCTCAGCAATCGGTTTGGATTCGTTGATGATGAATCAATTGAGAAACTGGATTCTACAAAAGCTTGAATTCAATTACCCATTGATGAAGTTGTCTAAAGGTCCAAGTATCGTGGAGGTTTCTGAGCACATCATGGAAAGCTTGCAAGGTGTAGCTACTGGAGGAACTGTTGAAACGCATCAGGATGATTCTGGTATTACAACCGAAGAGGATATTGAAGTAATCAATAAGTGGTTTGTGCATCGTAAAACCGATGAAGATCAAACTGGTAAATTGAAAATATTCATGTTCCACTCGATGGGAGCAGGTGCATCAATGTTCAACGACTTCATGTATGAAGCTCCAGAGGGTACTGATGTATATGCTGTTCAGCTTCCTGGCCGTGAAAACCGTAAGGATGAAGAGTTGTACACTGACTTCACAAAACTGTTGAATGACCTGGAAGAGGCAATGTTGCCACTTTTGGATGGCGATTTTGTGATCTACGGTCACAGTTTTGGAGGAATCATTGCGTTCGAAATGACCAGAAGACTCAGAAGTAAGCATGGCAAAGAGCCAGTGCACTTCTTTAGTTCAGCTACGATGGCGCCTCAGATGACCATTACATGGAAAAACAGGGACGTGTTGAAGCAGTCGGCGATATCGTCTAACTCAGAGCAAAAGCTACTAGGATTGATGACGTACATCGATGATGTGAATTATGTGAAGAAAATCCTTCCAATTCTTCGATTAGATATGGCTTTGCTTTTGGATTATGACTATGCAGATGAGCCTAAGTTTGAGTTTCCGATCACAGTCTTCTCGGCTATAGAAGATGAGGTGACGCTACCTGAAGAAATGGAGCCTTGGAAAGAACATACCAATGCAAAATTCAGACAGGAATTAGTTCATGGTGATCACTGGTTCGTAACTCGAAACAAAGACTTTATCCGTGAGCAAATTGCTAAGGATTTGAAGCGTTTAGCACTAAGTAAATCTTAATATTTAGTTAAATCAAAACACCAGCGAGAGTGTCTCGCTGGTGTTACTTATTACCAGCTATTTTATGATATCACTAAAGCTCCCCGGAGGAGTGGTGTCTCATTTTACAACAGCAGATATAAGGGAGTCAGAGTTGTATGATGAGGAGATTGCATTGTGCAATCAATATGAAGCTACTCGTCAGCTTGATTTCAATAGAGGAAGGTACTGCGCTCATCAATGTTTGGGCCATTTTGGAAAACATCAGGCGATTTTGAAGGATGAAGATGGTGTGCCTTTATGGCCATCAGAAATAAAAGGATCCATTAGTCATTCATTTGGTTTAGCTGGAGCAGTTGTGGCATTGGAGAAAGAGATTGTTGCTGTCGGATTGGATATTGAACGTATTGGAAGGATCGATCGTGATTTATGGAATGTCTTGTTTACCGAAAAGGAAATAGAATATCTAAACCAACATTCATTCAATGATCAGAGGCAATTAAGTACATTGATTTTTTCAGTCAAAGAGGCTTATTTCAAAATGCAGTACCCTGTGACTCGAAAAGGGATGGAGTTTGATGATTTAGAAATTGAGATGAATGGTAATGAGGTGAAAATCAACACAATGGGTGAGTTGTCCAGGGAGTTGAAAATAATTACTGATATTACCGATATCTACGTGATTTGCCTAGTTCTAAAAATGAATATTTAATTTTTTATTTGCAGGAGATGGTTTTGTTGATAAAAATCAAATTTTAAACCCACCTCTTTTACGAATCTGAAAATTGGTTCATGATAGAATTTTTCCGCTTCATGTGATTTATGTCAGGTTTATCTCAAAATTCAAGGATTTTCGCTTCTTATTTCTAAACTTAGGTCGCCTTTTGACAGTACATTTAATCCAACGTCAAAATGTATTAATCATCAAGAACCAGAACCATGCGCGAATTCATCATTTTTGTTGCCATTATTTATGGTGGAGTGCTTCCTACGTTGCTTTATATCAACTGGAAGATTTTTAGGAAATCGTTCATTTACAAATCCGGTATTTGGATCATCGCTACCATGTTTATCGTAGTAACAGAGGCCTATGCAGTAGGTCATTTCGGGTTGATCCACCTCACCTACAGTATTCCGATCGGAATTGTAGCAGTTTTCCTCACTTTTAGAACATTAAGTTTGAGTATCGAGCGTCCCATGACGCGAATCAATGCCTCCTTTGATCAGTTGAGAGAAGGTGATTTGGAGATTTCCATTGATCAGGCTGATTTATTAAGAAAAGATGAAGCTGGGGCTTTCTTCAAGTCATTGAATCTTTTTTTAGAGCAAATCAAGAAGTCTGCCTATTTCGCTAATTCCATGGGAAATGGAGATTTGAGTGTTCAATACTCCGCTCTAGGAGAAAAAGATATTCTTGGGCAATCATTGATCACGTTAAGACGTAAGTTGAGTGATGTGGTTAATGAAACCAATATGGTGGTGCAAGAAGCTGGAGATCATGGTAGACTTGACTCTAGAATCGATGTAGCCGATCGAGAAGGTGTTTGGTTGGAATTAGGCCAATCTGTTAATAATCTATTGGCTTCAATAGTTGATCCTATCATGGAAGTGAATCAGATTGTTTCAGCCATGGCTGATGGTAATTTGACTTTAAGATATGATAATGATGCCAAAGGTCACATTCGTCAAATGACAGATAATTTGAATCTGGCATTAGATAATCTAAGTGAGCTGTTATTCAAAATCTCTACTAGTGCTGGAGAGATTGGTGCTGCAGCTGAAGAAATGTTGACTTCAGGTGAAGAGATGAACGTGAGCATGCGAGAGATTGCCACGTCTATTGTTCAGATGAATAACGGAGCACAGACTCAGGTGCGTAAAGTAGATGAGACTTCTGGCCTTGTAGAAGTGATGATGAAAAACTCACAAGACATGAGCAGTAAGTCTGACGCAATTAATAAAGCAGCAAAAGAAGGAGTATCTAATAGTGAGGAAGGAGCTAAGCTTTCAAGCTATGTGGTGAAGAGTATCGGGGAGATTGCAGACTTCTCCAATATGACTACTAAGTCCATGCAAGTGCTTACAGAACGATCTAAGGAAATCTCTCGAGTATTAGGTGTGATCACTGAAATTGCTTCACAAACGAATCTGTTAGCCTTGAATGCTGCCATTGAGGCGGCTCAAGCGGGAGAATCTGGAAGAGGATTCGCGGTAGTTGCTGAAGAAATTAGAAAACTGGCTGAAGGCTCCAGAAAGTCAGCAAGTGAGATCGAAAACCTTATTTTAGATGTTCAGAAAGATACAGGCGAAGCAGCCAAAGTAATTGCTTCTATGAATATCCTGGTGAAGTCTACAGTAGAAGCTTCTAATAATGCTCAGTCTGTATTTATGGAGATAGAGCGTTCATCTACGGAGACTTTGGGCTATTCAGAAACGATCCTAACATCTACATCTTCTCAAAATCAAAGTATAAACAAGGTAGTAACCATTACGGAAGATGTAGTTGTAATTGCTGAGCAAGCAGCTGCAGGTTCTGAGCAGATTTCTAGCTCAGCAAGTGAGCTGTCTTCAGGTATGGAAAACTACATGACCAAATTCCATTGGTTAAACTCTACATCACAAGATCTTCAATCTGGCATTTCAAGATTCACGTTGAAATCCAAGGTTAAAGAAGTGGAGCATGAATATGATTCTGAGGAGGTTTAATCCGGATGAATAAAGCATATACAAAAGGCTTCAGGGTGATCTGAAGCCTTTTTTGCTTTTATGAGGATTGATTCTTATAAATGTCTTTGAATAGCATCATGTCCATAACCCTTGCCGATGCTCCATCATAGAAGCCATATTCTCCCTGAAAGTCCCTAGGATTGTTGAAAGTCCCAAAAATCAAATCATAGATAGGAAAATCGGAGTAGTTGTAAGCATGTACACCTCTGGAGTGATGTACTGCATGTTGTTCTGGTCGCTGGATGATGTATCCCAACCAGGTTGGTGTGCTGATATTGGCGTGTTGGAAAATGCTCAGGAAGTTTAGCCCAAGAATAATCACAGTTGCTGCTGTTGGGTTAACGCCAATAATTAGAGCAAAAACAAGACTTCCAAGCACTGTAAACCCTATCATGTCCATTGGGCTAAAATAGAAGGCTGATGGAATGTCTAATTTCTCCGCACTGTGATGCATTTGATGAAAGATTTTCCAAAGTGTGTCTGATTTGTGCATGGCCCAATGCCATAAATACAGCATGAACTGATAGAAAAACAGTCCAATGGCAATTTGTCCCCATAATGGAAGTTGGCTCAGATTCAGCAATTGGTAAGAGGCCAGGTATTCATCTGTCAGTAGTGGTAAGTAAGAACTTAGGTAGAAGAATACTGCGAAAGCTATAAGTCCTCTGATTGTTGCGTGCTTTATCTGCGGTAGGTTTTTGTGCCTTGGAAACATCTTTTCCCAGATAAATAAAAGCAAGTACATCGCGATAACACCTAGTGATATCGGATCCATTAAAATTTCTAGCGGTGTAGGCATTTTGAGTTTTTGATCTTATTTTAAACAAACTAGTTGGTACAAATATAGAAATATTTTTTACTAAACAAACTAGTTGGTATAAAATAGCATTCTATATTTGAGTTATGCCTAGAGACGGAAAGAAGACGAAGACAAGAATTTTGGACGAAGCCACCACATTAGTGTTGGAAAATGGGTTTGCAGGAACCACGATTGATCATATTCTTGAAAAGACGGAGATAACAAAAGGAGCTTTCTTCTATCATTTTAAAAGTAAAAATGAGTTGGCTCTAGGGTTAATGGATCATTTTGCTACTAGTGATCTCAATTCATTGAATGAGGCATTGGAGTACGCCAAAGCCAATTATGAAACACCCAAAGATCAATTGATTGGTTTTGTGCAGTTCTTTATCAGTGTGTTTGATGAACTGGAGCAGCCTTATCCGGGATGTTTATATGCTTCTTGCTTTAATGAGCCTGAGCAATTTCCTGAACATGCCAAGAAAATAGTCAGTGATGCCATTTTAGAATGGAGGAAACAGTTGGGAGACCTAATTGAGGCAGTTTTGAATGACACAGGTGCTAAGCTTATTGTAGATAAAAATGCCCTTGCAGATAATTTCACGGTGGTAATGGAAGGAGGTTTTATCTTATCCAAAGCTCTTGGTGATGCTAAGCTTACGGCAAATCAGTTAAAGCAGTATAGAAATTACCTACAGCTTCTGTTTGCACATTAATTTCATTTCAATCATAATTGATGATTTTGGAGGTTTTTAAAAGTGCTGTCAATTCTTTCGTGAAATCTTCCTCCACTTTGAATGAGCTATGATTTTGATAAATCCCAGCCATTGAATTCATTTCTTCCATCTCGGTGTTGAAGGAATCGATCGTATTGGTAAAGGCTAAGTTGTCAGGTTGAATTCTACCGTGTTTGATTGCGGTGTTAATTCGTTTGGAGCACCTGCATTTGTTCTGAGGATTATATACTCCACAGTTAGATTCCAGGAATGTGCCAATTTGCTGTCTGGCTTGCTGAAGTCTTTTTCTGAAGGTTTCTGGTGTAGTGTCAGTAATAGTTGCTGCTTTTTTGCTATTGATCTTTAGTGCACTACCAAGAATAAATGCTTCTCTCTGGTCTCTGTTTAGGCATTGGAGCATGGCTAGGGTACATCCTGTTTTCATTTCTCTTTCCATCAACCGGCTATCCGCACCTTCATAACTTTCCGGTTCAGGAAGATAATTCAAGTCTTCGGAAAAGTCTTTGAAGGAACCAACTGTTTGCTCAACTTTGGTCTTTTTAAGATTCATCAAGTGGTTACTTGTTACTCGATAAACCCAGGTTTTTAAGGTGCTCTTTCCTTCAAATCGGGCCAAGTTGGTAATCACTTTAATCAAGATTTCCTGAGTAGCGTCTTCTGCATCTTCTTTATTCCAAAGGAAGCGTATTGCCAGATTGTAAATCTGAGCTTGTACGGATTGGATCAGTGAATCAAGTTGTGGTTTATTGCCTGCAAGGACTGCTTGAACGAGTTCTAGATCTTTCATAAATAGGAAATGTAAAATGGGCTGGAAATGATCCAGCCCAAAGAGTTATTAGTTTAAAATCTGTTGAAGTTTCTTCAATTCGTCTGCTAGCTGACCAATCTGAGCGGATAATGCGCCTTCTACCATTTCTAAAGGAACAGGAGGTGCCATGAGTACGAAAGAATATATCGCCTGGCCGTCACCATCTTCAGTGACTCTGGAAAAAGCAGTTCCTACGGTTCCATCAGGCATAGTCATGTACCAATCAATTGTGCCAGAGTTGGCGTCTACTCGCGTTTCCAGGTCGATTTGTAATTCTCCTTCTGGAGTAATGAGCAATGCGGATTTTTGATCTGCTTTTTTGAATGCTCTGGTCCAGTTCGGAAGATTTTCCGGCTTAGCGATGTAATCAAATACTTTCTCTGGTGACGCTGAGATGTTTATACTTTGTACGTCGTGATTTTTAATTGCTGTCATTGT
>CAXEKM010000199.1:0-2752 GCA_963996645.1 uncultured Marinoscillum sp. | reverse complement strand
GGTGGAATTGAAAAAGCTTCGAAAATATTAATGCCAACATTGATCATCATGATCCTGGGCTTGGTTATTTACTCACTTACATTGGATAATGCCTTTATTGGATTGAGCTTCTATTTGGTTCCTGACTTCTCTAAACTTTCACTCAGCGTGATGGGTAATGCCATGGGTCAGGCATTCTTCTCTCTTTCCCTGGGAATGGGAGCACTAATTACATATGGCAGCTATGTAGGCAAAAGCGACAACATTGTATCTTCCGCAGCATTCATTACACTAGCTGATGTTGGGATTGCATTCATCGCAGGATTGATGATGTTCCCAATGGTAGCATACCTGACAGATGGAACTATGGAAGGTGCTGGCCAGGGAGCTGGTTTGATTTTCACTGTGCTTCCAGGAGCCTTTGAAAGTTTAGGACCAACCTTAGGAATTGTTATCGGCTCTTTATTCTTCTTGTTATTATCATTTGCAGCACTTACATCAACAGTTTCATTGTTAGAAGTACCTGTTGCTTACATAGTAGATGAAAAAGGTGTTAAAAGAAAAAGAGCAGTATGGATCATGGCAGGAATCATATTTGCATTAGGAATCCCTTCATTGTTATCAAATGGCTACTCTGAGTTTTTCAGCAGTTTCATCACGTACGTTGGAGCAGAAAAAGCCACAAGCTTTATGGACTTTGCACAAAATGTGGCAAACGACACATTCTTACCATTAGGAGGATGTTTGATTTCCATTTTTGCAGCTTATGTATGGAAAACTAAAAACCTCAATGAAGAAATTGCAAAAGGATACCCTGGATACATGGGGTCATTCGTTCAGAAGTATTTAAACTTTGCGGTAACCATTCTTTGTCCGGTTGTTTTAGGAACGATGTTCTTACTAACATTCCTTCAGACATTCTTTGGAATAAACTTATTCTAAATCAAAGCTTTGTAAATACTCCGGGGTCTTTATTATCGAAATAGATAATATAGTCCCCTCTTTTCAAACTACGAACATCAATGGTGGATCCAGCTCCAGATAGCACCAAGTTATCTCCCCCGTCATAGATCTCGTAATTAGCATATCTAGAAAGTGTAATAGAAGTTTTTGTTCCTTTAGGAGAGAATGTAACTGGCTCTTCGTAGAAGTGAAAATCAATTTCTCTGCTGTACAAATAATCCCCACTTGGGAATGTGTACTTCAAGCGAAGTTTATTAGGTCCTTCTTGAAGCTGAGGGAAATGAACATACATCGCCCCTCCCAGTCTCCCTTTTGAAGCGATGGTATCCTGAGTTTGCCAGATTCCAAAATCATAGTAATCCAGCGTATAAACTCCTTCTGCCTGATCTCCAATAGTAGACCAAACAAGCACAGAATCATTCATTGATATCTCTCGAAACGCAAATGAGTATTTGTACTGAATAGCATCAGGATTAAGTATCACAGGACTGCAACTATCCGAATGCACAATTTGAATCGATATAGGCGAATTCTCTTCTATTCCCTGAAAATCCAATTTGATCGCACTTAGCCGATAATTCAGATTCAGTCTTTTGTTATTTAATCTAACTTCTGTTATACAGAATTCTCTTGTTTCTGGATCGTATGGATTTTGAATAAACAAAGTCTTCCCTCGATACACACCAGTATAACGCGTTTCTCCTCCCTGAGTCATGCCAAGCAAAACGGAAGATACCAGAACAGACCATATGAGTAAATTATTCAACACTTTATCGGCGGAAGTGATTTGGATTTGAAGTTAACGAAAATTCATTTTCCGGTAACAATCGCAGAAAAATATTACAAAACGCATACCATATAATAACGTCGCTAAAACTTTGATATGACCATATTTTCTACTAACTTTTATGGAGAACCCAAAACATTGCAGAGATGAGACCCCAAATATTCCTTAGAATATCTCTTGCAGCAATTGCAATAATATTCGCTACGACCCCTCAAAGCCAACCCAAGCCAGCCAACAAACCATTAATTGGTTCGTGGAAACTCACCAAGTACATCCCATACAGTGATGGAAGTAATGAGTGGAAAGCATATGGAGACAGTATCATTTACCAGAAACATCTTACAGATAATCATTTTGTCTGGTATAAGTATGATGAAAAAAACCACAAGCTATTAGGCATGGGTGGAGGAAGTTATGAAATCAAGGACGGGAAATACATTGAGGACATTAAATTCTTCTACCCTCCAGGCAGTAGTGAATTAGGGCAGGCCATTCCATTTGATTTTGATGTTCCTAAAAACGAATGGCATCATACAGGCTATGCTAAAGTGATGGATATTGACGAAAATACTGGAAAAATGATTGTTGTGGACTCTAATAAGATCGAAGAAAAGTGGGTACGAACGGATAAATCTCCAGCAAAAAACATAATGGTGCAGGGAGCCTGGGATCTTATTTCCTACCGGGACAAAAAGGATGGTAACTATATCGAATATCCTGAATATGCAGGATACATTAAACTTATCACTCCTACGCATTTCACATGGGTGTATTATAACAAAAATGATGACGTCATCTACGCTGCAGGATCAGGCAAATACTCCTATAAAGACGGCAAATATTCAGAGACCATAGACATGATTTATCCAGAAGATAATGGGCAACTTGGAGCCACTATTGTATTTGATGCAGACATTCAAAACAACAAATGGAAGCACCTTGGTGAAATACCTTTAATAGTAGAAGATCCGGGAGGCAACAAATCACAACAGCTATCGTTAATAGATGAGATATGGAAAGCTC
>CAXEKM010000198.1:0-3315 GCA_963996645.1 uncultured Marinoscillum sp. | reverse complement strand
TGACTACTGTGGAATTGATCTCCGATATTGACCACTAATTTGTGATTTCCTTCTTTTAGACTAAAAAACCTGATTGAAACAGCATCATTCTCAGCTAATGGCAAATCAAAACTGGAATTATTTACAGCATCAATTAGTTGAATTTTGTATAAAGAGGTGTCTGTTGGGGTGAAAAGAAATTCCCCAAAAGCATCATTAAAGTTGATTTTTCCTAAAGTATCCAGTGATTTTGAAGACAGAATGAAGGCCGTTTGTCCAATCCAGTTTTCAGGTACTTTGTACGCGATGTTATTTATTCGGTTAGTAATAAGGTGCCCACCTTCTGGATAAAAAGTTGGTTTTTCCTCAATAGAAACTGCATGCGATATATTTTCAGTATTGAAAACTTTTAGAGGACTTAGAAATATGTCGCCTGGGTTTTTCCGCATTTCATTGGTAAAAGCTGATATTACATATCCTTCACTATTTAAGCTATCTGGTAAGTCAATAAATCCTTGACTTTGTTGATTAGAAATAGCAAATCGCTTTAGAAGAATATTATCCCCGTATTGATTGGTGATTTGGAGATATAATATTTCACTCTGATAGGTGGAAGGGATGAAAGCACCAAAACGTAACCTATCACCAGCGAAATAGTGTGGCTTGTCTAACTGCAGGTACATTTTCTCGAAATGAGCGTTTTGAGAATAGGCATTGTGCAGGATCAGTATGAGAATACAGATAATTATGTGCTTCATAATCAATATCTAAAGTATTCAGGTTCTATTACAGTACTTTGCGGATAATATCGACAGTCACAACAATAGGTTTGGGCTTTAGGTTGACGTTCGGGATCTACTCCTGGTATCCAATCAGGGTAACATTCTTTGAATAAATTCTCCGTTGTAATAATTGATCTGAAATCTGAAGGCCTTATCACTGTTCTTTCTTTTACCGAGGAATAGGCGATGAAGAATCCTAATGGAGGGTTGTCAGAGTCCGTTTTGTTATGAATATTTCCCAGAATTTGTGTAGGTGGGGTGTCGAAAATACTTCCTTCATTTTCTTGTTGCTCTTTAATTTTCTTTAAGTAGTCATAGGCGGACTTATCAATCGTTTGTTTCTCTAGTAACATATTGTATGCTATAGAAAATTTGAAGTTGTAATAGAAAGTGTAGATGTCTTGTTCTATAGTTTGACCAGCATCCAAACCTTCTGTTGAATAGATATTCAATGGAGTGTCAAATCCTTCCTTTGCAAAACATCTTAGAGTATCGGGTGGGTATTCAGGGTCATCAGGCTCAGGTTTGTCTGCAAAGTAGCAGGTGTCCTGTCCTTGCAATGGTGTTTCCAAAGCAAAATCTGCAGAATAGCTGTAACGGTGGTATTTTGATAAAGATGTTGTAGGGATTCTTGTAACCAGATTAACAGCCATTCCTTCTGAATCAACTCCTACTACTTCAGTTAGCTCGTTAGATAAATCTCTGATAGGGTCCGGGGGAAGGATTTTTTGGTGATCAGATTCGAAAGTAGTTCCATTGGTTAATACGATCACCAGTTTATAGGACATGCCTATCTCACCCCGAAATTTTGTAGAATCAGTTACATACCGACCTGGCTGTATCTCTTCGGTATAGTATTTCTCTCCGAGTTCATTTTCAAAATATACTTCTGCATTTTTCACACGATCCATTCCGAAAGATTGATCTAACGATTTTGTCTGACTGATAATCGTTGTGTACGGCTGATTCTGGTTATTCACCGAGCTCTCAATGACAATTTTTTGTTTGGTAGCAGCTTGATCGGAAAGTTCATAAGGTTCTACACATGATGCTATTATTACCAATATTCCGACTATAAAATACGATGATTGTTTAAGCATAATTAGAACTTGAAATTGTATGCCAATGAAACTAATGGTCGACCAATTACGATGAATTTAAATGCTTCAGTGGTACTTGATGACTTCCTGAAAAACACCGAGTATACATTTTTCCGGGCGTATACATTATAGATAGACAATGCCCAATTAGCTTCTACCTTTTTGGATTTTTTCAAAGATGTTCCCATGAAAATGGTTAGGTCAAGTCTATGGTAATCAGGAATTCTTGAGTTATTTCGTGAGTCAAAGTGGGCTACAGGAGCATCAAAGACAAAGTATGATGTTACCGGTTTCGTAAATGGCCTGCCAGTGTTATATTGGTAGTTTGTAGATAAACTAAACCTTCTGGAGAGGGTGATATTGGTGAATATGTTTAGGTTATGAGGTTGGTCAAAATTAGTGGGAAACCAATTGCCTTGATTGATTTGATTTTCCGCTTGATTAGATTGTACTTTTATGAGAGATCGGGAATAAGTATAGTTTACCCACCCGTTTAATTTACCTGTGTTCTTTTTTAATGATAATTCTAAGCCGTAACTGTTTCCTAACCCTTGAACTAATTCTTCTTCTATATTCTCATTTCTGAAGAGATTTGCACCATTTTTATATTCTATCAAATTTTGAACTACTTTAAAATATCCCTCAACAACTAGCTCATAATTTTTGCTATCAATATTTCTAAAGTATCCAAGGGAAATCTGATCACCAATGGATGGTAAAACCTCTGTGTTACTAAGTTTCCATGAGTCAATAGGAGTGACAGCAGTTGTATTTGATATCAAGTGCATGTATTGTCGCATGCGATTATATCCCAGCTTTAAGCTACTATTGATATTCAATTGATAATTGATGGAAACTCTTGGTTCAATCCCATGATACATGGATTCGTATTTAGATGTGCCTCCTCTGAATAGAGAGTATCGGATTCCTCCATATATTGACAGGTTGTTTGCAAGTTGATACTTATCACTCAGGAATAGGCCCAATTCGGTTCCATTTTCTTTATCCAGAATGATTTCATCTGTATAAGTACTATCCTCTGGAGTATATATGCCTGGCTGAAGTGAGTGGTGAATGGCTGATAAACCTAACTTTATTTGATGCTGACTAATGTATGATAGTTCAAAGTCGGAATGCCACTTATAATCCTTGATTCCAGCTTTCATTTGATAGCCTCTTGAAATTTCGGAGTTGTCTGAAACGGCATATTCATATGCGCTATAATTGAACAGATGCTCGCTATTAATCAAAGAACTTGCATTATTTATCCATTTAATTGTTGCTATTCGGTTTCCATAATCGTATTCGGCTTGATCAGACAAAGTGAAATGATCTTGACTTATATATCCTGATGCTGAAAGAAGGTTCTTTTCATCTATTAAATGATCATATTTTATAGAAATATCCCCGAAGAAAGCAGAGCTACGCCTTAAATCCGCATCTTCAACTCTCCT
>CAXEKM010000197.1:0-7409 GCA_963996645.1 uncultured Marinoscillum sp. | reverse complement strand
TCCATTTTTTCTTTTGAATCTTTCGGTCCATAATTTTTGTAAAGTCTGAACACCCTATGCCAATTTGAATGCCAATAAAGTTATTCTACTGATTTACAGTGTCTTATGGATTTTCAAGAATTTGGAGATAGGTAAAACTTGTACAGTTTGATACAGATTGTGTTCGCAGGCGGACATAAAAAAAGGTCCAATCCGCTCCCGGATTGAACCTAAAGATCAAAAACTCAAAATAAAAGGACTAATAGGGTATCAAAATTAACCTTTTTTACGAGAAATAAAAGTAATCAAACATTCTTGTTGTAAATTCGTTGATAGTAATACTATCATTTATAGAAGTAATATTATCATGTCGGTAATTAGCATTCAACTGGGGAACAATCTATACTGCAAGGATCCACAGTCTACAGAACTGGGAAAAAAGATTGTTTTACACAGTATAAAGCTTATTAGTGAGTTGGGATTTGAGGCGTTTACCTTCAGAAAACTATCTATGCAAATAGACTCTACTGAAGCCTCAATCTATCGCTACTTTGACAATAAGCATCGTTTGCTTGTATACTTGATTGCCTGGTATTGGGCGTGGATGGAATATAAAATAGAATATGAAACACACCACTTAGGCAACGCTCAGGAAAAACTGGATAGAATTATCCGTTTAATTACTGAAAAAAAAGTGCCGGATGATACATTCCCAGATATAGATGAAGAAGCACTCAACAAAATTGTAATCGCTGAGTCAGATAAGACGTATTTGACAAAAAGAGTGGATAAGGACAATCAAAATGGGCTTTTCAAAGGCTACAAATCACTATGTGATCATATCGCCGCGCTTATTTCAACCATCAATCCAAACTTCACTTTTGCGCATGCACTGGCATCCACTGCTTTGGAGGCATCCAATCAACAGGTGTTCTTTGCAGAACATTTACCATCATTAACAGAGTTAAGTCAATTGGAAGACCCATACTCTGCTAATTATCATTTTGTAAAAAACTTGATTTTCAAAACGATTGACGCATGAACAATCATCAAATTCTGAGAACAATTCAAGAGTGCTCTCATTTACTAAACATAGACCCGGACAGTTCTACCCTTACCGGCACAGACTCTCTAGACCGAGAGTATGACAATGAGGAGCTGGTAGAATTTATTCGAGATCTGGTGGAGTCTGGAAGTGACTCAGGAATGATCTTATTAGAGAAGCACCTGGGTGAGAAGCGCTTTAAGGAGTTTATGCTAATACATGAATCCCCGATTGTTGTATTTGCGAAAGACAATGAACTCGCTCCAGTAATTATCCATAAAAAGGGTAAAAAATATCATATTCAAAAAATTAAAGAGCATGAAGTAGAAATACTCAAGACTGATAATCTTGATGATCTTGATCTAGCTTGTACTGATAAATTAGAGGTTATTTTCCTTTCGGTTTTTGACTATGAATCTCTGGTAAGTGATCAGGATTCTACGAAGACCAACGCCACTTACATCACTCCTCTCAAACGTCTTTTCAAACTACTATCGGCTGAAAAACGAGATATTTTTTATGTCTATGTGTATGCCGCATTGATTGGTTTACTCTCCCTGAGCTTGCCTCTTGGTATACAAGCTGTTGTAGAATTGATTAGCGGCGGAGTAGTCTTCAGTTCAGTATATGTGCTCATCGCCTTTGTAATCATTGCGGTCCTGGGCACTGGTATTCTTCAAGTTTTCCAGATCACTATAGTGGAGTACTTACAAAGACGGGTTTTCACCAAAGCTGCATTTGAATTTGCCTTCAGAGTACCTAGAATTCAAATGGAATCAGTTTTCAACTTGCATATGCCTGAGTTGATGAACCGTTTCTTTGATGTTTTGACACTTCAAAAAGGTCTTCCAAAACTTTTGATAGACTTATCAACTGGTGCTATCCAGATCATTTTTGGATTGCTTTTGCTGTCTTTCTATCACCCATTCTTCGTATTCTTTGGTATTTTCTTACTCTCCATCTTGTTCATGATATTCTATATCACTGGACCGAAAGGCTTGAAATCAAGTATCACCGAGTCGAAATATAAATACAAGGTGGTTTACTGGCTGGAAGAAATGGCAAGAACACTTTATTCGTTCAAATTGTCAGGCAACACCTCCTTACCAATTAAGAAGACTGACTATAATGTTAATAACTACCTCAAAAACAGAAGCACTCACTTTAAGGTATTGATCAGTCAATATAGCTATGTACTCCTTTTCAAAGCTATCGTTACAGGTGGACTTTTAATCATAGGTACTGTGCTTGTCGTTCAAACAGAAATCACATTGGGTCAATTTGTCGCGTCAGAGGTCATTATCATCTTGATTTTGAACTCTGTGGAGAAAATTATTATGTACATGGATGTGGTTTATGACATGCTTACAGCTGTTGATAAAATCTCTCATGTTACTGACCTTCCACTTGAAAAAACTGGAGGAATAGACATTCCAAAATCTCAAATCAAGGAAAACGGTATTTCTATCGAGATTAAAAACCTGAGTTACACCTATCCGGGCAATAAAAAACCATCTCTTGACCATATCAATTTAGATATCAAATCAGGAGAGAGGATTTGTATTGCAGGAGGAAGCGCCTCAGGTAAAACAACATTAACGAATGCTATTGCGGGTATTCACACCAACTATGAGGGAATACTCACCTATAATCGATACAACCTTCGAGATCTGGATATGACTTACCTAAGAGATAAAATAGGTAAGAATGTGTCACAGGAAGATATATTCGAAGGATCTGTCATTGACAATATATTGGTTGGGAAACCTTTTGCGAGTATGGATAACGCCATCAAAGCAGTAGACAAAGTTGGTCTAACTGATGAGATCTACAGCTTTCCTGATGGATTTAATACTGAAATATTAAGTAGTGGTAAAGGGTTCAGTAGCTCCTTTGCCAATAGAATGATCTTAGCAAGATGTTTGGCGAAAGATCCAGCACTACTGATTCTCAATGATTTCTTTGGAAACTTCCAGAAATATGAGCGATTGAAAATGATCGAAATGCTAACGAATCCAGAGAATAAATGGACACTCATTGTGGTGTCTAACGATCCTTTGGTGATGTCTGCAGTAGATCGGGTAATCTACATGGATGAAGGCAAAATAATTGCCGATGATACTTTTGAAAATGTGATTAAAAACGACACGATCGTCCAAAAAATCTATTAAGATGCTGAATATTTCTAATAACAAAGACACTGATTTACTGGACGAAGGAGAGTTCTACTCACTAAGAACTCTGAAAACTCCAGGTATGGGAAGGCTTCTAGCTAAAGTTCTCCTGGTAATCATCGGAATCTCCATCATTGTGATGTTCCTTCCATGGCAGCAAAACATTCGCGGTACCGGAACATTAACAGCTTTTCACCCTCGTAACAGACCACAAACTGTAGAGTCCGCAATTGCCGGACGTATCATTGATTGGAAAAAACGTGAAGGTGAGTTCATTCACAAAGGAGATACCATTTTATCTCTTGCAGAAGTAAAGGATAAGTATTTCGATCCGCAACTTCTATCAAGAATGAAAGAACAGATTGAAGCGAAAGAATCTGGGCTGGAAGCTAAAAGAGCCAAGCGCCAAGCTTTAGAAAATCAAGTTGCAGCATTGCGTCAAGGCAGACGAATGAAACTTAAGCAAGCCGAAAATAAGCTCAAGCAAACGATACTTAAACTACAAAGTGACAGCATCGCTTATGAAGCTGAAATAATTACTTTTGAGAACGCAACGAACATTTTTGATCGAAATAAAAAACGGTATGAGGCTGGAAATATATCACTGACTAAATATCAGGAGATGGAATCAAAGTTTCAGGCTAGTAAAGCCAAAATAATTTCTGCGGAGAACAAATGGTTACAAAGCCAGGCAGAATTGATCAATGCCAGAGTAAACCTGACTTCAGTAGAAGCCGAGTATCAAGATAAAATCAGCAAGTCTCAATCGGATTTATCTGCGACTATTGCTGATATTTTCGATTCTGAAGCAACTATTAGCAAAATGCGAAATGAGCTGGCAAATGTTGAGATTCGTAATTTCAATTACCAGGTATTAGCACCACAGACGGGATACCTGGTAAAAGCAATGAAAGCTGGAATTGGTGAAACTATCAAAGAAGGAGAAGCCATTGCTACGATTATGCCGGAGACTGATGACAAAGCCGCTGAGATGTATGTGAAAGCCATGGATCTACCTTTCATTTCTCATGGACGTCCGGTTCGAGTGCAGTTTGATGGGTGGCCCGCGTTACAGTTCTCAGGATGGCCTAATGTTTCAGTAGGTACTTTCGGAGGAATTGTTGATGTAATTGATAGAGTAGAAAGTAAGCCAGGATATTTCAGAATTTTGGTGACACCAGATCCAGAACAAGGTGAGTGGCCTCATCAATTGAGAATGGGATCTGGAATCAAAGGTTGGGTAATGCTAAATGATGTACCTATCTGGTATGAGTTATGGCGACAGCTAAATGGCTTCCCTCCTAGCATCTATGAGAACGGTGAGATTCAAATGGATAACAAAAAGAAGAAATGAGAATACTTATAGCCGTAGTATTACTTGGGTCTGCCATTTCATTGGCCGCTCAGGATTCTCTTCAATTCACTCTTGATGATGTCCTTGAGTTAGCGAAAAGAAATCACCCTATTGTGAAGCAAGCCGGTCTTCAGGATCAGTTTGCTGAAGCAGAGATACGGGCTGCCAAAGGATACATGGATCCAAAACTGGAATCTTCTTTCAACAGAAAAGAATACAAAGGAACGGAGTATTACAGCAAGTTTTATAATTCACTGAAAATACCTGTTTGGTTTCCAATCGACCCTAAGATTGAAGCATATCGAAATTCTGGTGAACACCTGAGTGAAGAAAACTATGTGAGTTCGTCCAATGATTACTGGCAGTTTACCGCCGGAGTTAGCTTGCCTTTAGGTAAGGGACTATTCATTGATGAACGAAGAGCCTTGATCAAACAAGCCAATATCTACAGTGATATAGCTGAAGCTGAGAAAATCAAATTGACCAATAAGGCTCTTTTTACGATCGTGAAAGCCTACTGGGAATGGTACTTTGCCTTTAAGCAATATGAACTGATGCAGCAAAGTATGTCCATTGCAGATGAGATATTCAAACGAGTAAAGCTCGATTATGAATATGGAGAAGCAGCGGTAGTGGATACCGTACAAGCTAAAATTACTTTCCAGAATCGAAGAGCAGACTTCATCAACTCGCAGGTTCAACTGAATAGTGCCAAGCTTGCGCTATCTATCCATTTGTGGTCCAATGAAGGGCTTCCATTGGAAATTCCTGAAAGGGCTTCTCCTAGCGAAGCAAGCTCGCAGTGGATTGTTCCAGAAGATAGCACTTTGAATAAAATCGTCACATGGGCCGCAGAAAATCACCCTGAAGTAACCAAGGTTACTGCGAAGAAAGCTCAGTATGAAGTAGAGCAGCAATGGAACCGTGAGAGTTTAAAACCTCAAATTGACTTGAGCTATAGCTTTATCGATGCGCCAATCAGCTACTCTGGATTTGAGCCAATTGACATTGGTGAAAATTATAAGATTGGAATGGATTTTTCATTTCCATTGCTTCTAAGAAAGGAACGTGGTAAACTTCAGAAAACAAAGTTGTATGTGGAAAGTCTGGAGTTTGATTATATGCAAACACAACAGCAAGTGGGTGCTCAGATCAGATCCGTATTTGTGGAATTGATTGCGAGTGAGCAATTGACTTTACAGTACCTGGATCTATCCAGAAACTATCAACGACTATTAGAAGCTGAAATTTTCAATGTGGAGAATGGAGAAAGTGATCTCTTCAAATTGAATATTCAGCAGGATAAGTTCATAGAAGCACAAATCAAATACTTGAAGGTTCAAACTACTTTTGAAAAACTGAAAGCGGAGCTGCCTTACGTAGCTGGACTACCTTATTTATCCTATTTGAACATGTACGAATAAGTACACCTTTCATTGAAAAGGTGTACATTTTTGAACACTTAATTTTACTAAACCATTGATTTGACTGAATAATGGGCTATTTTTCCATTTGGCACCATTATGGACTTAAATCAACTCAAATAGTAAAATCGTGGATAAAGAATTAGGTAAAATTTTAATAATAGATGATGATGAGGATGTGTTGTTAGCAGCGAAAATGCTGCTGAAAAAACACGCCAAAGAAGTGATTATTGAGAAGAACCCAAAGAAGATTCCGTTCCTTCTGAATAATGATACTTATGATCTGATTTTATTAGATATGAACTTCAGCAAAGACATTACCTCCGGTAAGGAGGGTTTCTACTGGCTGGAGCAAATCCTGGATAAAGATCCACAAGCAGTTGTTGTTCTCATCACCGCCTTTGGAGATGTGGAGATGGCTGTAAAAGCTTTGAAAGCCGGCGCTACGGATTTCGTGTTGAAGCCGTGGCAAAATGAAAAACTCATTGCCACGCTGAACAGTGCCGCAAAGCTGAAGGAGTCTTACAAAGAGGTAACACAACTAAAGCAAACATCTAAGCAACTTCAAGAAGACAGCAACAGTGCATTCAAAGACATCATCGGCGAGAGTGATGAAATCAAAGAAGTCTTCAAAATCATAGATAAAGTAGCTGGTACGGATGCTAACATTCTGATATTAGGAGAAAATGGAACTGGTAAAGAGCTAATTGCTCGAGCGATCCATCAAAAATCTCTTAGAAAAGACAATGTGTTCATTGGAGTGGACATGGGAGCAATTACTGAATCGTTGTTCGAATCAGAGCTTTTTGGACACAAAAAAGGGTCCTTTACAGATGCCAAAGAAGACCGACCAGGACGCTTTGAAATAGCGAATAATGGCACACTTTTCCTAGACGAGATTGGAAATCTCAGTATGCCACTTCAATCCAAATTACTCACTGCATTGCAAAAGCGTGAAGTAACCAGAATAGGATCGAATCAATCTATGTCAATAGATATTCGCCTGATTTCTGCTACCAACATGCCAATCTATGAGATGGTTGGAGACAATACATTCCGTCAGGATTTGCTTTACAGAGTAAATACGGTAGAACTTCATCTTCCTCCTTTAAGAGATCGACTTGATGATATTCCGCTACTTGCTGATCACTTCGTTAAAATGTACAACCAGAAGTATCGTAAGCACATCGACGGAATCTCAGCTGCTACGATTAAGAAACTTCAGAAATATAGTTGGCCAGGAAATATCAGAGAGTTGCAACATGCCATAGAGCGAGCAATCATTATGAGTGACTCCACAACATTGCAACCTGATGATTTCTTCTTCTTATCCCAAAAACCTGAGAACAATCTCTCATCAGAATCAGACACATTCAATCTCGACGATGTGGAGAAAAATGTCATCCAAAGAGCCATCAATAAGCGCCAAACGC
>CAXEKM010000196.1:0-3512 GCA_963996645.1 uncultured Marinoscillum sp. | reverse complement strand
TCAGTAGAATCAAGCGTATAGATAACCCAATTAAGGGGGTTTATACGGCTAATATAGATACTACGGTTACGATAGTTCAGCAATTTACCTTTGATTTTCCTGCTGAAGATGGTGAACTACTTGATTCTGTTTATTTCGATGGCGGAGACTTTAAGTTAGAATTTTTATCCACGTTTCCAACCGAAGTTGATTATACATTAACTGCTGTTTCTTTTAAAAATCTTGCTAATCCATCTCAGTCAATTGAAATAAGTTCTACAATTGATCCTCTAGTGCGATCTGAAGTTCATAGAAGAGACCTGGCAGGATATAAAGTGAATCTATTTAATGAGTCTGATTCAAGTAAATTCTTAATGAATTTAGTGGCTACTGTAAGATTAAAATCAGGGGATCAATTACAGGGTGATGAGTATCTCTTTTTGAATGTGGCCATGGAAGACCCTGATCATGACTTTATTTTTGGTTCTTTCGGACAGGATACTTTTAAAATAGAGGAGAAAAGAAAACGAATTAAGTTTTTTGATGATTTAGGAGGAACTGGAATTCGTTTTGAAGATCCTAAAATTGAGTTCACCATTGATAATGGGTTTGGATTGCCAGTTGGAGTAGATTTTGCCGGACTTTATTTCGCTTATGCAGAGTCAGAAGATGGCTATTTTACTGGAACTGTTATTGATGAATTACAAGAAATATCAGCGCCTGCTGTGGAAGACTTTGGCACATCTGAAACAACAAAAATTACAATTGATGTAGAGAATTCTAATCTCCGTCAACTACTAGCGAATTCACCCAATGAAATTGTAATTAGTCCTACAGGATACAGTAATTATAACATCACTTCATCCAATTGGCTGGATGATGATTCCAAAATTGCAATAGACGCCAAAGTGTCCATTCCATTTAGTGTGAATTTGAATGGGTTTGAATATGAGCAAGAGACGAATCTTGATGATTTGTCAGATCTTGAAGGGACCCAGCAATTAACTTTAATTATTAATACACTAAATGAACTTCCTTTCAAAGGGGAAATTGAGTTAGTTATGATGGATGAAAATGATACCGAGATAAATTCCATTACCGATGAAATACTTTTTGAAGTTCCTATTTCATATGATAATAACGGCAGGGTTTCAGAACCAGCGGCTAATCGTACGGAAATTATTTTAAACCAATCTATGATCAATGATTTGATCAGTTCAAGCAAGCTCAAGACAGTAATAAAACTCGATAGTTATAATGCGGATCTAGGTGAGTTTGTGGAAATATACGCAGACTATGATCTGCAAATAAAACTAAGCCTTGCTGGAAAACTTTCATTAGATCTAAATGGTAATTAATATGAAATCTATTTTAACAATACTTTTTGTAGCAATTGCCAGTGTGTCATTCGGGCAGTTTAACATCAATTTTTATCAGATGCAGGGTGCTACCCCGCAAAATATGAACTACAATCCTGCTATTTTTCCAAAAGCTCAGACTTTTGTGAGTCTACCAGTGATGTCTGGTATTGACTTAACAGTTAACAATAGTTTTGGAATGTCTGATGTTTTTGTGAAAACCGGAGACTCTACCTTGCTGGATGTCAATAAGTTTTTATTAAATGAAAAGGAGGGGGCTTTCTTCAACACTACCGCTAATATCACAGATATGATGGTAGGCGTTCGATTGAACGAAAAATCCTATTTCACTTTGTTTATCAATGAACGAATTGATGCAACCTTCTTTTATCCGTTAAGATTGGTTGATTTCATATGGAAAGGAAACGCTGAATATCTAGGTGAAGACTATCTAATTGATGATATATCATATGATTTCATTCATTACAGAGAGATTGGAGCTGGGTATGGACGCACATTGAATCTCTTTGGATATAAGTTCGATGTTGGAGGTCGATTAAAGTTACTCAACGGAACAATTCATGGAAGCCTTAAGGATAACCTGGCAATGTCTATTTATACTGATCCAGATGATTATTCTGTGACAGTAACTATGCAGGATGGCTTCTCTAGAAGTGCAGGGATGAATGCTGCAGAAGATGGTGAGGCAGATTATTTCATTTTTAATAAAAATACAGGTTTTGGTGTTGATTTGGGAGCACAGATGGAGCTGACCGATAAGATCAATGTAGGATTGTCGTTGGTTGACTTAGGATTCATCAATTGGAAAGAAGATTCTGAAACGGCATCTTTCAATGGAACCAGTTTTAATATTAGTGGAAGTTCTTTCGATAACATGGACCAATTAGCTGATGCAATTTCTGATTCAATTGAATCGCTTTCAATTGATACTGTAGCTGCCAGTTTTACAACATCATTAAACTCAAGACTGTTTTTAAATGGAAGTTATAGAGTAACAAGAAATGGATATGCAACAGCTATCATGTCAAATTACTTTACTCAAGGTAAGATGAAAAGTGCATTTGGTATTGGGTATACACAAGAACTGGGTAAATGGCTTTGCGCTTCAGGAACGATATCAGCAGCTTCTCAGTACGGTGCAGATCTTGGTATTGGTTTAATGTTAAGAGGAGGGTTCTTCCAGACTTATGTGTCTGTAGATCATATATTCGGAACAATGAATATTCCTGAGGCTTCGGGAGCTAGTGTGAAATTTGGTGTCAATTTCTTGTTTGGAAGCCCAGACTAGGTAGAAGGTAATTGATATTAAAACAGGTGAATGAAATAGCCCTGACTTCCAAGTCAGGGCTTTTATTATTTTAATATCTGAGAAGTATGATCCTTGGTCTTTACTTTTTCGATAACCTCTTCAATCACACCTTCTTCATTGATAATGAAAGTTGTTCTTAGAGTTCCCATGTAGGTTTTTCCGTACATTTTCTTTTCTCCCCAAGTCCCAAACGCCTCATGGACAGATTTGTCTTCATCGGCAATAAGGGGAAACGGAAGCTCATGTTTTTCAATGAATTTTTTATGGGATTTTGCACTGTCTCCACTTACGCCTAATACCACGTATCCCTGCTTTTGAAATGCTTCATAATTATCTCTTAGATTGCATGATTCAGCAGTACATCCAGGAGTGTTATCTTTTGGGTAGAAGTACAATACAATCTTTTTGCCTTTAAAATCTGATAGTTTGATTGGGTTTCCATCCTGATCAATGCTCTCAATGTCAGGAGCCTTATCTCCAGCTTTTAACATGTTATTTTAGGTTATTATGATATACTGATTTATTGCCTGTGTTGTCAGTTACTTCCAGTATAAACTCTCCAACTAATGAGTTGTTTGGATTTCTTGGAGTTGCCCAAATGAGATCGTCTTTATATTCATAACTCATGAGCAAAAATTCGCCATTTAAGGTAGCTCTGTAGTGTCTTATTCCTGATAGATCATCGGTTATTTTAAAGTACAACGACTTGCTATTTACAATTCTAGGAGTAATGACAGGGGGAGTAACATCTTCTGCTATGGTATAAGTTCCAAAGGAACTCCCATCAAAACTGATCATTCCATCTTCCCATTCACCACCAATGAAGGATAACCGCTTCCCATATT
>CAXEKM010000195.1:0-15871 GCA_963996645.1 uncultured Marinoscillum sp. | reverse complement strand
CCTCACTCAGGTTTTGATACGCATCATTGATTTCACCCTGCTTATCCTTCAGATGATTTTTTGTTTGCTGCAGATTTTTCACAAAATAGATCACCAACCCAAAGACGATGGATGTGATCACACAAATATTTAAGACAATGAACGAAAGGGAGAAATCAGGAAGTACCGCTGGTTTATAGTTGACTCTAAAGTAATCATCTGCATACCCTGAAAAGACCGTGAGAATCATGAACAAGATCAGCCATACCACCGAAGAGCTTGTTTTAACAAAAGACAAAGAGGCTATTAGCGCCAGCAATGCCCACAACATGATGATCCCTGAAGACAAAAATCCACCGAGAGACCATTGAAACATAAAAGGTAAAACCAGACTAATGAAAATCTGTATTCCTCGTACAATTTCAAACTTTTTGAATGCACTAAAAAACCACAGGTTTAGTGCAGTGATTACAACATAGCCATAAGGAATGGATGACGGGTAAACCAGGTGATAGCCTAAGGCAATACTCCCCCACAAGAGTCCACCAAAACTCATAAATATCGCCTGATAGATCAGAAACGTTTTTTGAGTTTGTAGCTCTTCCGAATCATTGGGATCTTGCCCAATAGTGGTCAACCAATGAAATAGCCTTTGCATCAAGTAAATGTATGGAGGATTTACACCCAGCGTACTCGCTTTTCGACGAAAGGTGCATTAGTCAAGATTTGAGGCTTATAACTGTCTTTAGTGATTCTGGAAACCAATCCAAAATTGGAACTTACTCTACCTCTACTTTCTTCAACTCCACATTTCAATGCATCAATTTCATCACATGTTCGTTAACCCCAACAGACCATTTAATCATACCAGTTAATTTGTGAAAATACTTCGACCAGCAATTGCCCTTTCTGTATTAATCCTTCCCATCACCCTCATCTTTTACGCTAATTATCAAATCGAAAAAAGTGCACGAAACAATACGTATCAAGCAGTCAGCGAAATTCCTTCCAACAAAGTTGGGTTAGTGCTTGGCACTTCCAAGTACTTACAAAATGGAAACATCAACCTGTACTTTCAGTACCGGATTGATGCTACAGTTGCACTATTTGAAGCAGGTAAAATAGCGATTGTTTTAGTGAGTGGTGACAATGGCAACAAAGACTATGACGAGCCTACCGATTTCAAAAACGAGTTGATCAATCGTGGAATACCTGAAGATAAGATTTATCTGGATTATGCAGGTTTCAGAACCCTGGATTCCGTGGTTAGAGCGAAGGAAATCTTTGGTCAAACGAATCTAACCATCATCTCTCAACGATTTCACAATGAACGGGCGATTTACTTAGCTGAACACTTTAACATGACGGCTGTAGGTTTTAATGCCAAAGATGTGAATTACAACTATGGATTTAAAACCAGAGTTAGAGAGTACTTTGCCAGAACTAAAGCTGTTTTAGACATTATTCTAGGTGTAGATCCTAAGTTTCTAGGAAAGAAAATTGAGATAAAGTAAAATCAAGTCATTACTCCACCTCTACATTCTTTAAATCCACACTTACTGGACCAGGACCTTGATGAAGTGGTGCGAGCCATACACCATCGTGTTGTTCCCAGCCATGCCAGCTAAATTCTATTCCCTGAAGTGGAAGTATTTGGGTCCATAGCTTCCAGGCTATTGGCTTATAGTCTTCCCCTAGAATCCACAGATACGAATCACCCGGAGTAACTCCTCCGCTGCTGTAGCTGACTAAAATTCCCGGTCCACGTTCGGTCTCCACATACTTTCTGCTTGTTCCCGGATCACGCACTTTGAATGGTGCCACCAACCAAAACGAATCATTTGCAAACAAAGCCCATGCTTGATCCAATGCTTTCTGCTTGTCTTCTCCTGAAAGTTCCTGCTCATTTTGATAAGCTTGACCATCTAGTGTTTTGGTTTTGAATAGCACTCGATAGTCACTCCACGTCACCTCTACGCTATCTTGAGCTTTGTTCCACACAAAGTGATGTCCACGCGGAAAAGACCATTTGATGACGTCCAGTTGTTGATAGGCGTCATCGTTGAGGGCTTCCAGCATCTTATCGACCAACTCTTCTGCTTTGGGTCCTTCTTCACCTTCCGGTAGCGGCTCATTAGCAACCGCCACAGTAATCACCACTACTGAGATCAGCACCAACAACAAGGAAAAAACAATGAGCAAAAACTTTTTCATAGGAGTATTAGGTTTCGAGCAGCAATTTAAAAATTTCCAATTGCCCGTCATTCCTGCGAAAGAAGAAAGGTTATTTTACTTTGTCATTACTGCGAAGCCTTCCTGCCGGTAGGCAGGCCTGGAATCGCATGAGGAAAGAGATGCCTCCTTGTCAACATGACAAAAAAAGGACCGGCCTTATTCATTTTAGGTTGAAAAGTTTCAAAATCAGATGAGAAAGAAATACTGTTTGAGTCCTTGCAGATCTGATCTATCCAGTTGATTTATATAGACGAGTTTATTTCTTTCCTGATTTTGGTACTTTGAGACCGTTAAAAAATGAATACAGCCTTGAATTTTGCTCTACTTTGTTTCAAGACAAAGTAGAAAAATTATCTTCTAAACAACTTCTTCAAATCCTCAGGAATACGTTTCGGCCGCAAGGACTCGGCATCCAGCATGCACCATTGCGAATGACACTCTACTAACAACTCATTGCCCCTGTAAAACTCCACGTGACGTATGCTACGGACTCCTGTCATCTCTTGCACATAAGTGACTGCTGTGATCTCATCTCCTTGCAAAGCTTGTTTCTTGTATTTGATGTGGTGTTCCAACACCATCCATACATATTGTGCTTGTATCTCATCAGACGTCTGTTGGCGCCAATGACCCTCGGAGATGTCCTGTACCCATTTCAGGTACACGGTGTTGTTCACATGGTTCAGCTGATCAATATCTGATGACTGTACCGTTATTGATAGGTAATGCTTGATAGGTTCACTCATGGGCTTTCCAAAATCTCAGCTCAAAGGTAGTCCCCTCTCCCAACTTCGACCGTACTTTCAAATTTCCTTTGTGCGCACGCATCACTTGCTTGCTATAGCTCAAGCCAATACCAGAACCTTCCTTCTTCGTAGTAAAAAAGGGAATAAACACCTGATCCAACGTCTCCTGATCCATCCCAGGGCCGTTATCTTCTACCGTCAAAACTATTTCATGAGCGTGCTTGCTAAGTCGCAATTGAATTTTAGGCGTCACTTGTTGACTTTCCTTCAAGGCTTCATGTGCATTCTTAATGAGATTAATAATTACTTGTTCGATCATTTCCGGATCAATAGTCAACTCAACTGGTCCTCCAGAAGGCGAATAAAACTCAATGGATGTACCGGCACGTTCCAGCTCTTTGTGTTCGAGGGTTACCAGGTCTGCAACCAGCTCTTTTAGATCCACTTGCTCCAGCTGAGGCTTTGGTACTTTGGCCAGATCTCCATAGCTGGTAACGAACTTGACCAATCCCTTACTTCGCTTTTCAATGGTTTTCATACTCACCACCAAATCCTCCTCATCTTCATTGTCCAGCTCCTTGATGCGTGAAGTCCCATCATCAGCGACTACCAGATCATTGATCACCTCGGCTAAAGTAGAAATAGGAATGACTGAGTTCTTAATCTCATGCGTCATCACCCGAATGAGCTTTTGCCACGACTCGACTTCTTTTTGATCCAATTCAGAATTGATGTCATGGAAGGCGACCACTTTATGACGAACACCTTGAAGCACTAGCTCTCTGGCTTGAATTGACAAATACATCAACTCACCACGAATCAGCACTTTCGATAGCAACCGATCATTGACATCCATTTCGCGTACGGATTTAACCAGTTTGGTATCGATACGCTCCAAAGACTCCAGCTTCGTAAAGTGAGGCAAATGAAACAGCTCTTTGAGAGATTGATTGATCAAACTGATCTCCTCAGTTGCCACATCATATGCCATTAACGGAACACCGGAGTGCTCCACTACGGTCTTCAGAAAATGAAAATTGGATTCTTTTTCATTTCGGATACGAATGAACTCCGAGGTGATGAGATTGAAGGCCTGGTAAAGGTTTTTGGTCTTCTTTCCAACCTGTGGATAGGTATTGGTAAAATCACTCTGCTTGATAGCCAATAAAAAATTACTCAAATCCCGATCAGAACGCTCCGTGAAGTGAATCAGGTTAAATATCATCAACACAAAAAATAACAGCATCCAACCACTGAGCAACCAAAACGGAGTGTAAATCCCAAAATAGATAGTCGCCGTTCCGAACCCCAGGCATGCACAGATACGAAGCACGATATGTAATCTAAAGCTCCACATCAGAGTCCGTATTTTTTCATTTTACGATATAAGGTGGTACGACCAATACCCAACTCTTCTGCTGCTTGTGAAAGATTTCCCCCAGACTTTTCAATGGCTTTGACCATCGCGTTACGCTCCACATCCTCTACTTTGAGTGATTGACTCGAAGTGATTTTCTCTTTCCGATTAGGCAATACATCTTCCGCACTAACCGTACCTTCTGACATGATGACCGCCCGCTCAATTGCATGCTGCAGTTCTCGAATATTACCCGGCCAGGGATAGTTCAGCAACTGCTTTTTAGCTCGTTCTTCTATCTTCAAGCCAATCTTCTGATATCGCTCGGCATAGGATTTCAAAAAGTGATTTGCTAACAACAAAATATCTTCTTTCCGGTCTCGCAATGGAGGTAATTCGATCTCCACTGTATTAATCCGATACAGCAAATCCTGACGAAAACTTCCAGTCTCAATCATCTCATACAGAGGCTGATTCGTTGCGCTAATCAACCGAACATCTATTGGTACTGATCTGCTAGAGCCCACTCGAGTGACAGTTCGGTTTTGCAAGACTGAAAGCATCTTTGACTGCATTGGAGTAGAAATATTACCAATTTCATCTAGAAACAAAGTTCCTCCATCAGCAATCTCAAAACGTCCAGGTCGGTCTTCCTTAGCATCTGTAAAGGACCCTTTGGTGTGTCCGAATAACTCTGATTCAAACAAGCTTTCAGGAAGTGCTCCAAGATCTACTTTGATCAATGGTTCTTTGTTACGCTGAGATTTACGATGTATTTCTCGAGCGATCAATTCTTTCCCAGTTCCATTTTCACCTAAAATCAATACAGAAGCATCTGTTTTCGCCACTTTATCAATCATCGTCAGCACATGATCCATGGCTTTGCTTTCTGTCAGTAGGTGTCCATAACCAGCATCGATATCCTTATTGAGCGCAGACTCCCGACCTTCTAATTTTTTGACCTTTTCATTGCTCTTGGCCAACTGATACACTGTATTAACAGTAGAAAGCAGCTTTTCTTTTTCCCAGGGCTTGACCAGGAAATCCACTGCTCCCAATTTCATGGTCTCCACTGCCAACTGAATATCGCCATATGCAGTATTCATGATCACATATACTTCAGGACGCAGTTCTTTGATCTTATTCAACCAAAACAAACCTTCATTTCCAGAAGTAGCACCAGCTTTGAAATTCATATCCAGTATGACTATGTCTATGGCCTCACGCTTAATGATAGTCTCTAATCGTACTGGTGAACTTTCAGTGGTCACTTGAGCATAATGCCGCTTGAGAACCAATCGGGCTGTGTGCAGTACATCCGGATCATCGTCGACAATGAGTATATGGCCGTTATTCATTCTTAGTTTGTTAGTGATTGGTTGATTAGTGATAAGTTAAATTCGTTTCTTCCAGTAACTAATCCACTAATCACTTATCTACCATAACCAAACCAAAGAAATGTTTCATTATAAAACAAGTGAATGTTTCACATTGGAACAACTCACCTCTCTTGAATTTCAATTAAACTACTGATTTTCAATACATTTACTTATTGGCACAAGCATTGGCATCAAGCTACCGAACATCTAAAACCAAACGAATGCTTCGTAACTACTTTCTTACGGCACTACGGAACTTTAAGAATAACAAAACCTATTCGCTGCTCAACATTTTTGGTCTGGGAATCGGATTGGCTAGCTGCCTGTTTGTCATCACCATCATCCGGTTTGAATACTCATTTGACAATTGGCATACAAAAAAGGATAATATCTACCGTGTAGTTCGCCACTTCTATGGTGATAACGGAGTAACCAATTTCACGGGTAGTTTGCCTTATCCTACAGGTGATGAATTGGTACGTTCTGTTCCTGATCTAGAGAAAGTTGTACAACTGCATGGGCCTACAGATGAGAAAATTGCTTTGAAAGATGCTCTTGGCAACATGCAAGTATTTCGCGAGAAGCAGGTGCTGTACACGGATGAGAACTTCTTTGATGTTCTAGATTTTCAAATCATCAATGGTGCGTCTGGAGATATTCTTAAGGAGCCCTACAAGATGTTTATAAGCGAAAAAATCGCGAGAAAATATTACGGTGAGTTAAACCCTATTGGGCAAGTAATCACCATGAATGGTTCCGATCAAATAGAGATTGTTGGGATTGTAGAAGACTGTCCTAAAAACACGAATCTTCCATACGAAATGATCGTATCCATGCCCACTCTGAGAAAACGCATGCCTGACGTTTTCCTTAGAAACTGGGGAATGATGTGGGCCTACTCCAACTATGTCCAGGTACCAGCAAATGCAGATATTTCCCAAATAGAGCAAAAGATTCGGGAGACCATAGTGGCTCACCAGAAGGAAGTAGATCGTGCGAAGATTGACTTCAAACTGCAACCTTTAGAGGAAATCCACAACGATGAGCGTTATGGAGATTTCACCAACTATGTTACACCTTCACTGATTATTTGGGCATTCGTACTACTGGGTTCCTTGCTACTCGGCACAGCTTGTCTGAACTTCATCAATTTATCGACTGCTCAAGCCATTCGGCGTGCTAAAGAAATTGGTATACGAAAAACACTTGGTAGTCAGAAATTACAACTGATTATCCAGTTCTTAATGGAGACCTTGGTCATTGTTAGTGCAGCGATGATCATTGGGTTAACACTTGGTCAGGTAATGATTAGTAAGTTCAATGAATTCCTCCAAGACATTCATTACGACCTAAGTTATGACAGTACGGTACTTGTGTTCGGACTTGGACTGGTCTTATTGGTAACGTTACTCGCAGGCTTTTATCCCTCCATGGTGCTTTCAGGCTATAAACCTGTAGATGCATTGTCTAATAAAATCAACATCAAAAAAGGAAGCGGGAATTTTAGCTTACGCCGAATACTGGTTATTACACAATTTGCGTTTACCAACCTGATGCTCATCACCACCATCATCATTGCCAGTCAAATGCACTACATCAAGTCGAAAGATCTTGGATTCTCTCAAAAAAATGTGGTGATGATCAATCTGCCATCAGACGAACCAGCTACACAAAAAGCCTTCTTGAACCGATTCAAATCTGAAAGCTATGTTCTGGATGCTGTTCGTAGCTACGGCGCCCCTATGAGTGCTAATAACTGGAACAACTCCTTCTATGAAGATGGTGGAGAATATCAAGATGGCAACAACTCTAATATGAAATTTGGAGATGACAACTACCTGGAGATGTATCAAATCCCATTGATACACGGTAGAATGTATAATACCGAAATCGCCACTGATACGTCAGGTGAAGCGGTTGTAAACAGAAAGTTCATCACAAGGCTGAGTTGGACAGAAGATGAGGCCCTTGGAAAAAAGATCCATTATGGCAGAAGGAAACTACACATTGTTGGCATTATGGAAGACTTCCACACCTCTTCATTACAAGGCAATTTGGAACCTGTAACTCTTGCTTATGATGCAACCATATTCAATGAATTGGATTTGTTATTAGCCAATAGCCCAAATACTGAAATCATTGCCAGTATAGAATCGATATTTCGATCCTTTTATCCGGAAGGCCTATTTGAATTGACCATTTTGAAAGACCAAATTCAAGATTGGTACATGATGGAATCTCTTCTTCATCAGATCATCCAGTTCGTAGCGATCATCACCATCCTACTTAGCTCAATGGGACTATATGGACTTGTGTCCTTTATGGCAACCAAAAATTCCAAAACCATTGGAATACGAAAGGTCTTTGGCGCTAGCATCCCTGACATATTAGGAATATTTGTCAAAGAATATGTGTTTCTATTGCTGTTTGCGTTTTTGATCGCTGCACCAGCAGCCTGGTGGCTTTGCAGTCTGTGGCTGGATGAATTCACCTACAGAATTGATGTATCAGCCACTTACTTCATAACAGGCTTTACCTTATCTATTTTAATTGCTCTAACCACTGTAGGGTACAAATCCTATTTGGCAGCAACCAGTAATCCTATTAAATCATTGAGATACGAATAATCACCATGCTAAGAAATTATATACATACGGCGTTACGTTCATTCAAGAAAAACAAAGTTTACACACTCATTAGTGTGCTAAGCCTAAGCTTTGGGATTACTTGTTGTTTGACACAATACGCTACACTCAGACATGAATTCACGTTTGACTCATTCCATGAAAAAGGGGATCAAATCTACCGGGTAGTGGAACATGAATCATCAGAGAAGGGACTCGCCTATCGAGGAATTTTGCCTACTCCTCTTCCCAAAATATTGGAGACCAGTTTTCCTGAAACCATCCCAATGTTTGGACCAGTGCATGCCAAAATCAAATTCAATGATCCATTGGGAATCAAGGTATTCACAGACCCGAGAGTGGTATATACCAATAGTTCCTTTCTTGAAAATCTGGATTTTAACATCATTAGTGGGGGGCCTGCACAATTACTCAATGAAAAAGGGACCATCTTCCTTACGGAGCAAACAGCTGAAAAATACTTTGGCAAACAAAATCCATTGGGTCAAAGCATTACCATTGAGAACATCAACTTGACCGTAAGAGGCATATTGGAAAATCCTCCTACCAATACCAATGTTCCTTTCAATTGTCTGATTTCAGATTTACATATCAAAGACAACTATGCGGCGTATGCGGATAAATGGGATTCGTATTGGGCAGGCTCTGCTTACCTTGTTAAAGATGCCAATGTACAGCTCGAAGAACTGGAATCGAAGGTCAACCAACTGTATAATCAATACCTAACCAAAGAAGAGTCGGACCTCAAACAGCTATACTTGCAGCCTCTCCAAGAAGTACATACCGACGATCGATATAAACAGAGCGTCAATTATGTACCTCCGAGTGCTTTCATCATGGGTTCGGTACTGATGGTGGTCCTCATCCTAATTGTCTCCGTCCTGAATTTTATTAATCTGGCTACAGGCCAATCTATCAAACGCTCCAAAGAAGTAGGCATCCGTAAAACACTTGGTGGTCAAAAAAGAGAACTCATTTTCCAGTTTTTAACCGAGACCTTTCTTCTTGTGTGTGCCGCAACTTTGATTGGGTTAACTCTAGGTCAGGTGCTGATGGATTTACTCAATTCAGCTGTCAGTGGCATGTCATTTCATGCAGGATATGACTTGACCATTATAGGATTCTTAATTGGACTCATCCTAATTGTAACCCTCCTGGGAGGTGCTTATCCTGCGCTGGTATTAGCCAGGTTCAATCCCATCAAAACGCTTCATAATCAGATTTCTTTGTCGAGAAGCAGCGGGAGTTTCTCCATGAGAAAAGTGATGATTGCCTCACAGTTTATCATTGCTAACTTCCTGATTATCTGCACAATTATTTCTGTAAGCCAGATGGATTATATCCAAAGTAAAAACCTTGGATTTGATAGTGACAATGTCACCATCATCTCCTTTGACGACCAATCTCCAGAGAAGATGCGATCTATACTTAATGAATACGAATCGTTAAGTTTTGTGGAGAAAGCATCCAATAGTTTCGCTCCTCCTCAAACTGGAAGCAGCTGGTACTCATCATATCATTTACCAGAAACAGAAACGACTACAGAGCTTGAGGCCAATGTCAAATTCATTGATCAGAATTACCTGGATTTGTATGAAATAGAACTGTTATATGGCAGAAACATCACCAACACCTACAGTACCGATTCCACTACAGAATTAGTGGTCAACAAAGAATTTGTTGATAGACTAGGACTGAATTATCAAGAAGCATTACAAACCAAATTGATTTTTGAAAGAGGCATGCAAGGAACGATAGTCGGCATCACTGATAACTTTCATGTTTCAAAACTCAATCGTGCGGATATCATTCCAATTGCGATGACTTACGTACCTCGCCTGATGAATGAAATTCACTTGAAATTAGCCGACGACAAAGATCATTATGCCGAATTGGAAACGGTTTTCCGAAAATTCGATCAGGAAAACCTTTTCGAGCCCGGAATTCTCTCCTACCGAATTGAACAGTCTTATTCTTTTGAGAAACTCATCTTCAAAATCATTGTGTTTTTCTCGATCACAGCAATTGTCATCAGTCTGATGGGTCTCTATGGCCTGGTGAGTTTTATGATCGCCAAAAATCAAAAACCATTGAGTATCCGCAAGATCTTTGGAGCGAGTACCAACAACCTTCTGTTCAAGTTTTCATGGGAATATTTGATTCTGATCTTCATTGCCTTTCTCATTTCAGCACCGCTTAGTGGCTTCGTAATGCAACAATGGCTAAACAATTTTTATTTCCATATTGACCTGTCGGCCTGGCATTTCATTAGTGGGCTGATCATCATCACAACAATTGCCTTAATTACTGTTGGGTTAAAATCATACAAAGCAGCCAATACCAATCCAGCGGATATCTTAAGACACGAATAGCCATGAACTTGAACTCTACTTTCAAACTGGCCTTGAGATCACTCAGAAGAGACAAAACTTTCTCTCTCATCAACATCATTGGGCTATCCCTGGGATTGGTCAGCTGCGCTTTTGTATTTCTATACAGCGCTCATTCACTAACCTATGATCAGTACCATGAGGAATACGAAAGCATCTACAGAATTAACAGCTCATGGGTAGGAACAGCAGATAAACGATCTATGGCCATCACTGCTCCTGCTGTTGGTCATAAACTTCAAGCAGACTACAGCTTCATAGATGCTGTCGGTATAATCTCTGCGATGGGTGAACTCCAATCGTTGGCTGTAGATGAAAATACGTTTGAGCTAACCAATTTCAGAAATGGCGATCGAGGAGTATTAGATGTATTTACCTTCAACCTGTTGAGCGGAACTAAAACCAATGAAGGACTTTACATAGATGAAACATGGGCTATAAAGCTATTTGGCAAGGTGGATTGTGTGGGTGAGTCCGTAGTTATTGAAGACCAGACTCATCAAATTAGTGGAGTTTTTGAAGCCTGGCCACAAAATGTAGACCTGCCGCTAGAAGGATTATTAATTCAAGACTACTCTGGAGTCTATCGTGATGCATTTGCCTTTATCACCTATGTGAAATCAGGCATAGAGTCCATTCAACTTACTCAAACACTTGCCACGTTATCAGACCAACTCTATGACAAAGAGGAATTTAACGGTGATGATATCTTACTGGAACCTGTTGCTTTGAGAGGATTACACTTTCAGGAGAGTATCATGGGTGATATGCCAAAAGGCAATAAAACCTATACCTATTTGGCTCTAAGTACCGCTATCATTTTAGTAATCATTGTATTGATCAACATTTCCAACCTGAGTATTATTCGGGCTATGGATGCCATCAAATTGAATGGCATTCGTAAAATTCTTGGTGCCCGCAATGTACATATCCAACTGTATCAGGCTTTCCAATTGGTTGTGTTATTCATGATTTCTGCCTGCATAGCATTGACTTTATTTCAACTGATCTCTCCATACTTCACTGAGTTAACTGGCATTCAGGTAACAGCAGATCATTTCCCTTTACTGGCAAGTTATGTGTCTATTTTCTTAATACTAATCCTGTTAATTGGCACTTATGCTGAGAGGATTTCCATTCATATCAAGCCAGTGAATGCATTGAAGAATCAACTCTCTAACAGACTTCCTGGTGGAATGATTAGAAAAAGTCTGGTAACCTTCCAATTTGTCATTACAGGTCTGATCATTTCAAGTCTGCTGGTTTTGATTACCCAATGGGATTATATCCAATCCAAGGACCTAGGTTTCAATGCAAAAAATGTTGCTGTTATTTCCTTACTCAACCGAGATGTGGATGCCCAAATCCTGAAAACAGAGATTAGCTCGATCATTGATGAAGAAAATATAAGTCTTGGCACCTGGAATACCATGCCTGGCGCTGATGTCACTTTCACTACTGCTAGTATTCCAGAATCTCAACTTGACTTTCCGGTAAATGTCATAGACTATGATCCAAACTTCCTGAACGTATTTGAAATCAATTTGCTTTCAGGAACTATGCCTACTACCAACATTCTGGAAAGTGGGCAGCCGCAACCAGTTTTGATCAACCAGGCGCTAAGTAAGCTTCTTGATGAACCCATCAACAGCAACATTCAACTAACCTGGATGAAAAGTCATGTAAGTGGTATAATCGCTGATTACAATTACCAGTCGCTTCACAATTCAGTAGAGCCATTGGTGCTGATGCCGCAGCAAAAAAATGCACGACTATCAAGAGTTTTTGTCAAGCTGCCTGTTGAAAAAATGGGGGACCTACAAAATCTCCTGAGCAAAAACATAGATGCTAAGGCCTATTCCATTGACTTCATGGATCAAATGCTGCTGGAGAACTATCAACAAGAAAAAGAAGCCATTTCACTGATTTTCTATTTCGCATTAATCAGCTTCTTTATCTCTATCTTAGGAATCGTGGGTGTGGTTTCTTACATGCTCAAGAAACGAGAATATGAGATTGGAATTCGCAAAGTTCTCGGTGCAAGCCTTTCCAATTTGTGTGCATTATTTGGAAGTGAAGTAATGGCATTGATGACCTTATCCGGGTTGATTTGCGCACCTCTTGCCTATTTACTAAAAGATCAAATCTTAGGACTTTATGCGTTTCAGGTAAACTTCCATTGGTGGTATTTACTGCTTCCAACAGTAGTAATTATTATCACAGCCATGGTGATTGTGTTTTACCAGATAATCAAAGCAGGACAGGTAAATCCAGTAAAGCTTTTGAAGGATGATTAATTGGATTCTTCTCGTTTGACCAGTAGCACAAAATCCTTTTCCAATGGCAGATAACCGTATTCATAGCAAAACGAATATTGCCTGCCTTCCTTTGTCGTATAGGTATTGGTATGATAGTCAAAATCAAATCCCGCCTTCAAAAGCTGATCTCTGTGAGTTGTCGTTTTACCATCTGGATTCAGCTTTTGGAGGATCGAACGGTTCTTCTTTAGTATCCGATTCACCTTACGAACCAACTTATCCGAGCCTCCTGTGATTTTGTTATTGTAAGCGCTGCGGCATCCATCGGAGCAGAATTTCTTATCCGATCGACCATAAAAATCACGACCACATTCTATACATTGCTTGTTCTCTTCCATTGTCTGTCATTATGGGATTTGAAAATAATAAGACTTACCGTTTTTGACAAATGAAGGTATTTATCTCATTCATCTCAAAAATATCCCTGTTCACCGAAAAATTATTGCCCTTTATATAGTATCCCGTTAGTTTAGTTAAAGTATTTGAACCAGAAAACAGCTTAAAGCAATGAGAAAGCCAGATCATGTTAACAACCTCAAAAACATATTGCACTACGCTTTCGAAGATCTTATCAACAGTGTGTGGAAATTTGTTATGAAGCGTCAAAATAGATTTAAATATTTTGAGCAATAAAAGACTTTAAAAAACTACCTCTCCGGTAGTTTTTTTTTGTTTCACCCCCTCCTCATCGAGTAATCGATGTGATTTATAGGTTTTTATGCTACCTTTTAGATACATCCTAAAATGAGTAGTAATGAAAATAAAATACCTCACACCTCTACTTGCAGCATTTATTCTCAGCTGTAGTACACCCAACCAACCCACTGAATCAACGACAAACTTTCCCGGTAATGAACCACAATGGTGGAAGGAAGCGGTTATTTATCAAATCTATCCACGAAGCTTCAAAGATTCTGATGGTGATGGTGTCGGAGACATTAGAGGAATCATCAATAAGCTGGACTATATCAAAAGCCTTGGTGTAAACATGATTTGGATCAATCCGATTTATGCATCACCCAATGCCGACAATGGGTATGACATAAGTGATTATCGTGCCATTCAACCTGAGTTTGGTACCATAGAGGACTTTGATGAATTACTGAAGGGCATGCACGATCGCAACATCAAATTTGTGATGGACCTGGTGGTAAATCACAGCAGTGATGAGCATGAATGGTTTCAGCAGTCCAGAAGCTCTCGAGACAACCCCTACCGTGACTATTACCACTGGTGGCCAGCAGAAAAAGGGAAACCTAACTATCGATGGAGTTTCTTTGATCCAAAAGGAGAAGCATGGAAGTATGACTCACTAACCGATGCTTATTACCTGCATTATTTCGCCCAAAAACAACCTGATTTAAACTGGGAGAACCCGAAAGTTCGTCAGGAAGTGTACGAAATCATGAAGTATTGGGCGGACAAAGGTGTAGATGGCTTCCGCTTGGATGCATTTCAATTTATCTCTAAAGACACCACCTTCCCGCCACTGCCTGAGGGATATGAAAAGAATGTGATCAAATACTATGGCATGGGACCAAACATCCATCCATACATCAAAGAGATGTATGATGAAGTGCTGAGCAAATACAATGTCTTTGCAGTCTCAGAAGGTGCCGGAAGCTCATTCGAAGATGCACATGCCTTAGTGGACAAAGATCGTGATGAGCTTCAAATGGCCTATCATTTCGAGGCTGGCGACATGGTCAGAGATTTGTCAGGCTATACTCTTGAGACATTCAAAGAAATTCATTCTCGATGGGACAGTGCCTTTGCGGAAAAAGGATGGCTTTCGGTATTTCTGGCCAATCATGACAAAGCGCGTATGGTAGATCGCTTTGGAAACCCTTCTCAACAATTCAGAGCTCCATCCACCAAAATGCTAAATACCTTCATATTGAGCATGCGTGGCACTCCTTATTGCTACTATGGTGATGAAATAGGAATGACCAATATTAGTTTCGACAGCATTGAGCAGTATCAGGATATTGCTGCAATCAACGGCTATCAGAAAGTGGTTTCTGAAAATGGCGATATCGATCAATACATGGCTGAACTGAAGTTTTTATCTAGAGATAACGGACGCACACCTATGCAGTGGGATGCTACAGAAAACGCAGGGTTCACCACGGGAACACCATGGCTGCCAGTCAATAGCAATTACAGAGAAATCAATGTCTCCAATCAAGTGTCTACAAGTAATAGCTGTCTCAATCACTTCAAAGAAATGGTTAAACTAAGATTGAATACTCCTACCCTGACGTATGGTGCTTATCAAATGATCCAACCAGATCACGAAACAATCTATGCGTATACGAGGAGCTATCAAGGTGATGAGTATTTAGTGGTTCTTAATTTTTCCGAAGAACAATCAAGCATACAACTTGAAGGATTTGACCTCAATACCGTTTCTATGAATAACTATGAGGTATTGAATACTGCAGACAAGAACCTTACCCTTGAGCCTTACCAGGCTGTTATGTTCAAAACAAAATAAATTATCTATCAAAGTTCATTAAGTTAGGGTTCTCTCTAACTTAATGAGTTTTTAAGATTAGAAAATCATTCAGCCTCATTCGCTGCAAGAAGCTTTATAGCTTTCAACTGATCCGGATGAATGTGGTGGACATGCTCATCAATCGCATCAACCTTTTTCACCAGATGCTTTAAGTATTTTTCAAGACGGGTTTCCAGCATCAAGACCTGGCCATCATACGAATAAACACCATTCTCGTTTTTGAGATCGTCGATATTAGCCTCCAGCTCATTTCTAGTGAGACAACTTTCTTTTAAAAACTCAATGAATGAACGAATCCCATATT